>JAEZIZ010000105.1 GCA_023415915.1 Bacillota bacterium
GCCATAGCTCTTTTCCGCCTTTTCCGTTACTATGGCAACATTCTACACCCGGCATTGGCCTATTTTACGGACTTGTCATTGATGATTCATCCTAATAGCCATATAAGTATATATAATCAAAAGGGGTGGATATATGAGTTCTTTGCTGCAAACAAGCGATAACTTTAAATGCCCTTCCTGCGGCGCTGATATGAAGCTCGATTTTTCCTCTAAAACCGCCTGCTGCGATTACTGCAATCGTAAAGACGAAATTGCCGCGATGAATGAAGACATTGTAGATCTTGATTTTGACAGGACTGAAAAGGACTCCTCTCTTAACGATTGGGGCATCGATGTAAACGTAGTTCGCTGCGCAAATTGCGGGAAGCAGGCTTTATCCGCTTCGGCCGGGGATGCTTGCACTTTCTGCGGTTCGGCGGACATAACCTCCGTCGAAATGCTGCCCGGGCTGCGACCTGATTCGCTCATACCTTTCAAGATCGACGTAAACAAGTCCATACAGCTTTTTATTCGATGGATAAAGCAAAGAAGGCTTTCGCCGTTTGCTCTTAAAAGAGAGTTTAAAGCGGGAAACATCAGAGGAGTTTATATACCCTATTGGTCTTTCGACACAAACGCCAAGTCATCGTACACCGGTCAGGCTGGCGACTACTACTACGAAGATGAAACCAGTACCGTTACGGTGAACGGCAAGACCGAAACAAAGACGCGCCGCATACAGAAGATACGCTGGCGCTTCGTTTCGGGGTCGTACGACAGGAGCTTTAAGAATAT
This sequence comes from Bacillota bacterium, assembly GCA_023415915.1. GTDB lineage: Bacteria > Bacillota > Clostridia > Christensenellales > SZUA-584 > DTFZ01. Next base: position 775 of record JAEZIZ010000105.1, read on the forward strand.
AATGTTCAACGACTCGGCGCTGGATCAAAAAGTGCTGGAATCGCTGGAACCTTTCCGGCTTAATGAGCTTGTAAAATATGAACCCAGGTTTCTTCAAGGGTACTTCGTGGAACGCCAGTCAGGCGGCCTAAAAGCGGTATGGGAACGCGCAAGGTCTTATATGGGCAAGGCGATACGCGAAGACATAAAGGATACTATAAAGCGCGGCTGCGACGTACAGGGAAAGACAAACGTAAATACGAACTATACCGACATAAAATACAGGCTGATGCTGCTGCCCGTATGGGTATCTTCATACAAGTTCCGCTCAAAAACCTACAACTTCTATATAAACGGCCAGACAAGCGAGGTGCAGGGCAAGTCGCCCAAGAGCATATTAAAGATAGGCGGAATCATTGTGATACTTGCAGGCATTATAACAGGCTTGTGTTTTCTGCTGAAAGTATTTTGATACACCAGCTTTCCGGTGTCCTGTACAACATAAAAAAGCCTTATTATAGGCTTTTTAGTTTTATTAAAATTGTTTTACCGGACGGTTTCACCGATAAGCCGCAGCTTCTTTTCACGCGGCAGTTTTTTTATCTCGGCCTCCCTACGTAAAGCTTCGCGCTTTGTATCATACGCCTCGCAATACTTAAGTTCTACGGGCAGCCTGCTCCTTGTATATTTGCCGCCTCTGCCAAGGTTATGCTGCGCTATGCGACGCTCAGCGTCCAGCGCAAAACCGGTATACAGGCTCCCGTCCCGGCACTGCGCTATATACACATAGAACACGGCTATTTATTAATGTAGAGTATGCCTATAGTACCCGGCCCGCAGTGAACGGAGATAGTAGGCGAAGCGTCGGTGATAAACACGTTTTTAAACCCTTGCTCCATTTCGAGCAGGTTCTTTAATTCATCCGCGTGTTTTGACAGGCAGTGCGTAACAAATATACGCTTCGGATTGATTGCATCCGCTTTCTCCATAAGCTGGTTGTAATACTTGCGTACAAAGCTGCTACCCCTGAACTTTACGGTAGGAACAATCTCTCCGTTTATTAGCTCTAATTTCGGCTTTATCTTCAGCCTGCTGCCCATTATGGAAACAAGCCGTGAGCACCTGCCTCCCATATAAAGGTACTTCAGCGTGTCGACTACAAAGCTGGCCTGTACGCTGCTTCTTATCGCAAGAATATACTCCGTTATCTCCTTAAGGCTCGCGCCCTGGTCGGCCATGTCGGCCGCTTCAAGCACCTGAAGGCCAATGCCCGTGGAAAGGCTGAGCGAATCTATAACTGATATGCGTTCGCTGTTCAATTCGCTTGCGGCGGTTATCGCATTCTGCACCGTTGCTGAAAGCTTGCTGCTTATTCCAATAAACAGTATGTCATAGCCTTGGTCCAGCCATTTCTTAAACGTTTCGGTAAACTGGTATTCGTTTACCGCGGCCGACTTGGGCAATACGTTGAATTTATCGGCATATAGAAAAAGGTCTTTATTAGAGAGGCTGTGATCATCCGGAAAGCTTTTGTCGCCAAGTATTATGTGCAGGGGGACCATGTCTATTCCGCGTTCTTTCATTAGGCTGTATGGTAAATCAGACGTGCTGTCAGTAATTACTTTCACTTTATTCATAGTTTTCTCCAGTTTGTGTATTATTTGCTATGACCGAATTATCATTTTCGTATTATACCATAACATATACATATTTGTCCAAATAAAAGAATAATATATGGATATTTTCCACGGTGCGTCTGCCTGCGTATGGCGTACCCAAATACACACCCCAGCAAGCCTCACATCATGCCGGGGACCCCGTTATTTACACCCCATAAAGTTTCGGCTTTATGGGGAAAACCTTATGAACAATCGCTCAAAAGGCTTTTTGTGTCTGCTTTTTAATTGCTGGGAAGCGTAAGCGCGTCCTCAAAACCCTCCAAAAGCTCTCCAAGGTCCTGCTGCTCCACTTTGTCTCTTGTGTATGTCATGCCTTCGAGGTTAATCTTTCCGTCCTTAAGTTCAAACTCCGACTCCGATTCATCTTCCTCAATTTTAATCGTGCCCTTGCCCGAAGCGGCATCGAACTTATAAGTTCCGTCAATAGACATACCCATCATTTGCAGGGAAACAACGCCGCCGCTTTTGAACTCCATCGTGCCGGCTAGACCGGTCGTCTCATACCAAAGACCGTTTATACTATTAGCCGGAGCACCGCAGCCCGCAAAAACGGCAACAAGCACAACCAGTAAAACAAACAGAACTACGACATTTCTCTTCATAAAGACCTCCGTTTTTTTGTATATAATTTATCGTATAATTATACCACCATATTAACTAAATGTAAGGACTTTTAAAGAAAAAGACTACCGGCAATAAAAAAAGACCAAACTAATGTTTAAAGAGGCGAAGCTTTCGCTGAATACCTGCATTAGTTGCGGACGGCCGTGTTTTAATGTATAATACTTCAAGCTGGTTTTGGAGGCAGTAGATGAGCAATATAATGCCAATGGTCGCGCTTAGGGATGTTATTGTTTTCCCGGGAATGGCGCTTCATTTTGAAGTAGGAAGGGATAAATCTGTCGCCGCGCTAGAAAAAGCGATGGAGAATGACCAGATTATATTTCTTGCCGCACAGAAAGACAAGGAAGTCTCCGTGCCTGAGCCGGAGGACATATACGAGGTCGGTACCGTCTCCAAGATAAAACAGATTTTGAAGCTTCCCGGCGATATCATCAGGGTGCTTGTTAAAGGCATTTACCGTTCAAAGATTGTGCGGTATACGCAGTTTGCTCCATATCTCGAAGTGGAAACCGAAGAGTTGGCGTTTGAGCATAATCAAGGCGACGACGTTCGGGAACAGGCGCTCAAAAGGATGGCGCTGAGCCTCTTTGAGCAGCTTACATCCGTAAGCTCGAAAATTACCACGGAGACGCTCGCCTCGATAAACAGCGTCGACGATATAAACCAAATCGCGGATATTATAGCTTCCAGCATACTATTTAACCTTGAAGACAAACAGCGCATTCTGGAAAGTTCGAATATTGCCGAAAAGCTCGAACTGCTTGTAGGCATGCTGACAAATGAGCTTGAGGTCGCGAATATTGAAAACGATATACGCAACAAGGTAAGGAAGCAGATAGATAAATCGCAAAAAGAATATGTGCTTCGCGAACAGATGCGCGCTATACAAAAGGAGCTCGGCGAAACAAGCAGCGTGCAGTCCGATGCCGAGGAGCTTCGCGAGAAGCTGAAAAAACTCGACCTCTCCGACGAAATCCGTGAGAAGGTCGAAGTAGAGATATCGCACATGGAGAGGCTGTCGCTGGGTTCTCCCGAGCTCGGCGTTATACGTACTTATGTGGAGTGGATACTCAATCTGCCCTGGAACGTGATGACGGAAGACAATCTTGACTTGGAGCATGCGCGCCGAATATTGGACGAAGACCATTTCGGTCTGGAAAAAGTAAAAGACAGGGTAATAGAATACCTCGCCGTGCTGGCAAGAAAGCGCGACCTTCACGGCCCGATACTCTGCTTCTTAGGCCCTCCGGGTACCGGCAAAACATCAATAGCGCGTTCTATAGCGCGGGCGCTGGGCCGCAAGTTTGTGCGCACGTCGCTGGGCGGCGTAAGGGACGAGGCCGAAATAAGAGGGCACAGAAGAACATATATAGGCGCCATACCCGGCCGCATAATATCTTCGATGAAGCAGGCGGGCACTATGAACCCCGTGTTCTTGTTTGACGAAATAGACAAGATGGCAAGCGATTTCCGCGGCGACCCCGCTTCCGCGATGCTTGAAGTGCTCGATCCGGAGATAAACAATTCGTTCAGGGACCATTACCTTGACATACCTTTCAGCCTCGAGCATGTGATGTTTCTGACAACGGCGAACAGCTATGACACGATACCCGCTCCGCTGCTGGACAGGATGGAAATTATCGAGCTGTCAAGTTATACAGAGTTTGAAAAGATAGGTATCGCCAAGAACCACCTTATACCCAAACAGCGCGAGGCCCACGGTCTTACTGCGCAGGAGGCGGGCATAAGAGACGCAGCGCTTACCGAGATAATAAGAAGCTATACGCGGGAAGCGGGCGTGCGCGAGCTTGAACGGAAGATAGCGACTGTATTCCGCAAATGCGTAGTGGAGCTTACCGAAACAAAGAAGTCGAGCATTTCGGTCACGAAGAACACGCTTGCTAAGTATCTCGGGCCTCCGATGTATACCAAGGCCGAATCGGAGACCGAGGACAGGGTGGGCGTCGTAACGGGCCTAGCCTGGACGGCTGCGGGCGGCCAAACGCTCGTCGTTGAAGCGATAAAGATGCATGGCAAGGGCAATCTCGTGCTTACCGGCAAGCTCGGTGAAGTGATGCAGGAATCCGCAAAAGCCGCGCTTAGTTATGTGCGCGCAAATAGCGCCGTTCTTGGTATAAACGAAGATTTTGCGGACGATACCGATATACATATACACCTGCCCGAAGGAGCCATACCCAAGGACGGCCCGTCCGCGGGCATTACGATAGCCACAGCGCTAGTGTCCGTGCTTTCCGGCAGGGCCGTTAGGAGCGACGTCGCGATGACGGGCGAGATTACGCTTACAGGCAGAGTGCTGCCAATAGGCGGCCTTAAGGAAAAAGCTCTTGCCGCGCTTAAGATAGGCATAACAACTATTATAATACCCGCCGGGAACAAGAAGGATCTCTCACTGCTGCCCGCTTCGGTAAGAAGAAAAATAAACTTCGTACTCGTTTCGGAGCTTAAGGAAGTACTGGCAGCCGCCATTACGCCCCTCGAAGCCTCGCAAACTGCCGACGATAATAATCAGCCCAAAGAGCATTGAACTTTTGGGTATTCCAAGTAACAGGAAGTATGCATGCAGATAACTAAGGCGCGTTTCCTCAAAAGCATGAAGGCGATCTCTGATTACCCTGATTCAGGGTTGCCTGAAATAGCGGTGTGCGGCAGATCAAATGTTGGCAAGTCCACGCTTATCAATCTGCTTACCAACAATAATAAGATGGCGAGGACAAGCGCAAGCCCCGGCAAGACGAGGCTTGTCAATTTCTTCGTTATAAACGAGCAGTTTCTTTTAGTCGACCTGCCGGGCTACGGATACGCAAAAGCCGCGAAATCAGAAAAAGGTACGTGGCCGGAAATGATAGAGGGGTATTTAAACTTAACGCGCAATTTAAAGGCGCTGCTTATACTGCTCGACATACGCCGCGAGCCTTCAGCCGACGACCTTAGGATGTTCGAGTGGGCTCAGCATTTCGGCCTTTACGTTATAATTGTCGCCACCAAGGCCGACAAGATCGCCAAATCAAAGCGCTTTCAATGCATACGTGAAATAAAGCGCAAGATAGGCATCGATTATCCTGCGGTGGCGGTATCCTCCATCGAAAAAACCGGGCAGCAGGAGCTGCTTGACGAGATAGAAAGCGTTTTGATATGAGTATATACGCTATAGGAGACCTGCATCTTTCGGGGGCGCTGCCTAAACCCATGGATGTGTTCGGCGAACATTGGTCGGATCATTGGGCAAAAATAAAGGAGCACTGGCTCAGCGTCGTTACGGCGGGCGACCTTGTGCTTATACCCGGCGACCTCTCCTGGGCTATGAAGCTTTCGGAAGCGGCGGAGGACTTAAGCGAGATATGCGCGCTGCCCGGCAAAAAGATAATAATGAAGGGCAACCACGACTATTGGTGGAGCTCGCTCTCCAAGGTTAATTCGCTGCTCAGCAACGATACGCACGCACTGCAAAACAACTGCTACACATTCGGCGAATTCGTTATTGCGGGCTCGCGCGGCTGGACAATACCCAGCAATTATCAGTACAATCCCGCCGAAGACGAAAAGCTCTACCTGCGCGAGGCGGGAAGGCTTGAATCTTCACTTAAGAAAGCGCGCGAAACCGCGCCATACTCGCGCCTTATTGGCATGATACACTTCCCTCCCTCCGACAGGCTGGGCGGTAGCACGCTTTACACCGACGCTTTCGAAAAGTACGGCGCCGAGCATGTCGTTTATGGCCATCTGCACGCCGCGAGCATAAGCGGCGCTCTTTCCGGAGTTGTCCGGGGCGTCAGATACACGCTAGTCTCGTGCGACGCCACCGGCTTTAAGCTTGCAAAGATTGCTTAACCCTCTCTCCCCTGCGCGCTTAATATCTGCGGCGAGCCGCCGTCTATTCTGCTTTGCTGGCTGAACGCGTGCTTTATTACCTCATTGAGGTCGTTTACGCCGACTACGCGCACGCCTTCCACCATTTTTGCTTCGTCTATGTTTTCCATGGGTACTATCACCAATGTCGCGCCCGCGCGCTTGGCCGCCAGTACCTTCGCTTTTATTCCTCCCACGGCTCTTATGCTGCCGTTTATCGATATCTCCCCCGTCATTGCTATCCCCGGGCATACTACCTTGCCGGTTATCGCAGAGAACACCGATACCGCGATTGCCACGCCCGCAGACGGCCCGTCTATCGGCGCACTGCCCGGAAGGTTTATGTGTATATAATACTCATTGGGGTTGATGCCGAAGCTCTTTTTAAGCGCCGTCAGCACGTTTTCCACCGAGCTCTTTGAAGAGCTCTTGCGGCGATATTTCCTGCTCTCAAAACCAACCTCTTCTTCGTCTATAAGCCCTGTTATTGTAAGCGTGCCGAACGATGATTTCACCGCAACCGTCTCTATTTCGATTATAACGCCTATATTCGAGCCGTAAACCGCGAGCCCGTTCACGCAGCCTACGTTGGTGCTGCCTAGTTTGAGCGTTGGGCGGCGGACGTACTTGCCCGTCTCTATCACCCAGTCGATATGCCGCTTTAAAATAGTTCCCATGCCTTGCTCTCTCGCTATGCCTGCCGCCATCTGTATCATGTTGACCGCTTCCCTGCCGTTTTCCGCGTATTCTCCTATCAGGCTCGCGGCTGCGTCGTCTATGCCGTATCCCGCCTTTGCCGCGGCGTTTTTAGCTATTACTATGACTTCATCCGGATAAAGCTGGCGAAAGAATATCTCCATGCAGCGCGAGCGTATTGCGGGCGATATCTCTTTGGGAGACTTCGTTGTCGCACCCACCAGCCTGAAGTCGGCAGGCAGCCCGCGGGTAAATATGTCGTGTATGTATTTCGGGGTCCTCTTATCGTCCAGATTGTAGTAGGCGCTTTCAAAATATACGCACCTGTCCTCGAGCACTTTAAGCAGCTTGTTGATATGAAAAGGGTGCAGCTCCCCTATCTCGTCCAGAAACAGTATGCCGCCGTGCGCTTTAGTTACCGCGCCTTCCTTGGGCTGGGGTATGCCCGCTATGCCAAACGCGCCCGCGCCCTGGTATATCGGGTCGTGTACGCAGCCTATTAGCGGGTCCGCTATATTGCGTTCGTCGTAACGTATGCACGTAGCGTCCATCTCTATGAACTTTGCATCGCGCTTAAACGGCGAAATCCTGTTCTCTTTAGCCTTGTCCATTACAAGCCTTGCGGCACACGTCTTTCCCACGCCGGGCGGCCCGTATATAAGCACATGCTGCGGGTTCTCTCCGCAAAGCGCCGCACACAGAGCCATTATGCCTTCCTTTTGCCCGATTATCTCGCTGAACTCGGTAGGCCGCGTTTTCTCCGACAGCGGCACATTCAAAGATATGCTGCGCATACGGTTGAGCCTCTCCATCTGGCGCTTCGATTCCAAATCTATATTGACCTTTGTGTTTCTTCTCACTTTGAGCATGCTAATAAAATACACGCACATAATTAGGCTTACAATAACTTGCAACGCTATTACATATTCCATACAAAATGCTCCTTACTCCAGCTTTTTTTAGTATGCGGAGTAAGGAGCATATTATTATCGCAGCCTTTAAAAAGTCGGACGAGTTTTGTTATTCAAAAGGTTACCTGAACAGGTCGGCAAGGCGGGAAAAGAAGTCGCCGTTGTTTTCTTCCGCCCCGCCGCTTTCTTCGCTGGCCGGTATTTTTAAGTCCGGCGTTTTCAAAATATACTGCACGCTTTTCGGATGGTTTTTATCGGGAGAAGCAAATGACACCGCGGGCGAATCGTCGGCTTTAAAGCCCTGCGTTTTTGCAGTAATCTCGTCTTTGGCGGTCGCTATGCCGTCCTTGAATTCCATCTGGCCGTCAATGAGCTTCTGAATATTTGCGGGCAGTCTTTTGATAGCCCTATTGAGCTTCTGAACTCCGGCGGCGCTCGTCTTTATGCCCGCAAGGTACGACCCAAAGCCACCCGCTATGCCGTCGTAACCCGCCGCCAGTTGCGCTCCGCTGCCCAAGAGAGCCTGCAGCCCGGCGTTAAACTCCCTGTAGCCTGCGGCGGCCTGCTGCACGCCCGCGGTATAGCTGCTAAGGTGGCTGCTCGCCTCGTCAAGGCCTGACGAAAGCTGTCCTACGGTTCCCAGCGTCTGCAGCACGCCCTGGGCAAGCGCTTGTACCGACGGGTCGGGGTTTGAAGTCAGCGATTGCGCAAGCGCCTTAAGGTCACCGCTGGATGCCGAAAGCGAGCTTAAACCGGAGCTGATGCCCGATATCCCGCTTGCAATCTGTGAAGAATTCGCGCTCAGCTCATCCAGCCCTCTCATCACGTCCGCCGAGCCTGACGCGAGGCCCGCAGCGCCGTCCGTAAAGCGTTTAAGCCCTGAGCCGTATTCGCGCATACCGAGCAGCATATCGTCTCCCGAAGAAACGAGCTTGTTCATGCCGCTGTTTAAAGAGGATACTCCGCCCGAGAGCGATTTCATGCCGTTTTTTAGCTCGCTCGTTCCGTCTATCATTTCATCCGCGCCTTTAAGCATCTCGTCAAAGCCGTCTTCCGTCTTGTCTATCGTCTCCTCCACTCCCGAAAGCGTTCCTTTCAGCAGCGTTATTGTAATGCCGCTCATCTCAAAGTCGTGAACGTCGGCTTCGAGAGTGAAACTGCCGCTCTCGCCCGGCAATATCACATACGTTAAGTTAAGCGCGTTGCCCGCGGATACCGCCGTCGAGCCTTGCGAAACTATGTTGCCTGCAAGGTCCTGGTCAAGCGCCAGTGAAATCTGCGCCATATAGCCTTTCCTCACCCGCTCGCTGCACTTTTCGTTTACGCTGCCGTTTATTTCTATCTTGAGGCGACCGCTTGCGCCCGCAAGCTCCCGTGCGTCTGTCTGTTTGCCGTCGAGATAGTACTTTAAATCAAACACAAAAGGAAGTTCGCCTTGCATAGTACCCTGATAGTACAGCCCGCCTTCAACTTCGGAATCCGGGAACGTTATCTTGTCGCCTTCCACAACAGGTGCGCTGAGCGTCGAAAGGTTCTTTATGTCCGTATACTCGCCGTAATCCGTGTATTCACCGAAAAGCTGGTTTACAACATATATCGTATCCACGCTCCCGTCATACCCGAGCATCGCGTATACGGTCTCGTTTTTTGTTCCGGCAGCCAGCGCGGCGGAAGAAAACGCCGTCACAATCAGCAATGCCGCCAGTATCGTTACAACAATTCTTTTAAGCATTTTTGTCAGTCCTCCTTCTGAAAAGCTTTGCAAAGCTTGTTTTCTGAATAACTTTGTCCAGCAGTATAAGCACCTGAGGCAGCACGAATATCGTTAGGAACCCTGAGAGCAGCGCGCCCCTGCCAATAAGCGAGCCAAGCTGCGACATCGCCTGCTGGTTGAACGTCGCCGCAACGACAAACCCGGCGGACGAAAGTACAAGCGACGACATGACTATTGACATGCCCGCTTTTTCTGCGGCGTATTCGCTCGCTTCTTTTTTGTCAAGCGTCTTCCTCCCCTCGAGGTAATAGCTCGTCATCAGTATCGCGTAGTCTATCGTCGCGCCCAGCTGTACGGAGCTTATCACCATGTAGCCTATGAATATCATCGGCTCGCCTGAGAAATACGGAAAAGACATGTTTATCCATATCGACGCCTCGATTATGAACATCAGTATCACGGGCAGCGTAACTGACCTGAACGTTGCGAGCAGTATAACGCCGACGAACAGTATCGAAAGCCATGTAACGAGCGTGAAGTCTCCCGCCGTTGCGTTGCGCATGTCAAATATCACGGGCGAAGCTCCCGTTACATACGATACGTCAAACCATTCGGACGCAATCCGCCTTATTTCCGTCACGGCGTCAAACGCCTTTTGAGTCTCTACCCCGGCGTTAACGTCGACTATATACCTCGAGTAGTTTTCGCTTATGAATTCGTCTTTGATGCTTTCCGGGACTATTGCGTCCGGCACGGCGGGGTTGATATACGAATACAGCCCCTGCACGTTCCTTACATACGAAATGTCCTCCAAATCCTTCACCATTCCGTATTCCGCCGCTTCGTTACCGTTTGGCACGAGCACTACGTATTCGTTGCTTTCCCCGAATTCGGCTTGAATCTTCTCGTTTATCGCGTTCTGCTTTTCGTCTCCTACGTTGTTCATAGAGTAAAGAAAAGTGTTGTTGTCTTGCGCCATAAAGCATATTACGGAGACTATGATGAGCAGCGCAATCACCACGTATTTGGCCTTGGCGTCCAGCAAGTGCTGCACCTTTTTCATGTTGGGCAGCAGGCGGCGGTGCTTTGTTTTGTCTATCGCCTTTGTAAATACTACGGTAAGCGGGGGCAGCAGCAGCGTAACGCATAGCAGGCTGAATATTATGCCTTTGGCGAGCACAAGCCCCATATCGGCGCCTATCGTATAGCTCATGAAGACAAGCGCAACAAAGCCTACTATCGTCGTCGTTCCGCTGGAAAGTATAGATGAAAACGACGAACGCGCGGCTTTTGCCATCGCTTTTGCGGGGTCACCCTCCGTCTGCCGTTCAAGCTCGTATCGGTGCAGCAGGAATATAGAATAATCCATTGAGACCGCGAGCTGCAGTATAGCCGCGCACGCAAACGTCATATACGATATCTCGCCGAAAATGAGGTTTGTGCCCATGTTCAGCAGTATTGCGACTCCTATCGTTAAAAGGAACAAAACAACTTCGATAAACGAGTTTGTAGTAACGAGCAGTATAACAAGCACTATCGCGAGCGCTATTATAACCCCCGTCATTATATTGCCGCTTACAGAGCTTACCATTATCTTGGCGTCAATTGCGTTACCGGACAATGCCGCTTCGTCGCCTAAAAGCTCTCGTATGCCGTCTATCGCGTCGCGCGTCGATTGCGTATAATCGCTGCCTGAAAATATGATATGAAGCAGCGCGCTGTTGTCCGATATATATTCAGCCTTTACGTCTTCATTTATAAGCTCTATGGGCTGCTTTATGTCCGCAATGTCGTCCAGCCAGACAACCCGTTTTACGCCCTCTATATCGTTTATCTGTTCCTTGATTTTCAATACTTCAACTATGCTCTTGCCTTCGAGCATCAGCACGGCGGTGCCGTTGTAGCTGTACTCCGATTCCAGTATCTCTATGCCTTTCTTTGAATCGGAATCTTCCGGCAGGTATTTGGACATGTCATAATTCTGCCCTACGCCGAGCATTAAAAAGCCGCATATTACAGCAGCCAAACTAAAGAAAATTATAACTGGTCTTTTTCTTCTGATGACCCACTCAAACAGCCTGATCAAATAAAGCCTCTCCTTTTACCGTATTCTGTATTAATATATGGGCATAAAAGGAGAAGCACAATTACCCATGGGCAGGGGTTCGATAACGGAAGCGGGTGATTTTTCACTAACCCTTTCGGGTGATTTATGAATTGTTGGCCGGGCGGCTTAAACTATTAATAAGCTGCAGGCGGTTGGATATGCCAAGTTTTCCATAGATGTTCTTTATGTGCGTTTTTACGGTGTTTATCGAGATATGCAGGCTCTCGCCTATTTCCTTGTTGGACATACCTTTGATAAGGAGCTCCGCAACCTCTATTTCTCTTTCTGAAAGCGTGTATTTATCCTTAAGCTTTTGCTTATCCCAGCTGATATTCGCTTCGGTATTATACGACCGGAAGAAATATGCGCAAAGGTCGATGAATGCAAACAGCGAGAACGCAGCGTATGAAATATGCGTGAGCTGGAACGCTATGTCCCTAAGCAGTATGAAATCGAGTATTGAAAAAGCTATCTGCGGTATGAACGAAATAAGAAAATACTTTGCGAGCTTTCTGTCGTGCGCGTCGGTAATATTTTTGTAAGCGGCGGCAAGCGATACGGCCTCAATAAACACCGCGATGGAACATAGCGGATAAAAAGCCCACAGTGCATTGGTGACCGCAAGTGCAAGATCTTTTTGCGATATATACATCACGAGTATTCCGGTTATTATAAGCAGCGCGCCCACCAACGCGGCGGCTATCATAAAGCCCTTCCTTTTGTTGATTTGCGGCGCCGGGAAAAGCTGTATTACGTAGTAACATGTCGCGAGTATCGAAGCCATTATAAGGGCTATTATTACGAAAGCGAAAAACGGGGACAGCCACGACATATTGGAGTCAAGTATATCGGAAGACTTGACGTTTATGCTGTACATGTACGATATAAAGAGCAGCGTGGATACGGGGAACAGCACCATAAGCGTTCTGCCTGCAAGGCCGTCCCTTGTCCTTATAAACATTATCGCAGAAAAAAGGAATGCCGAGAATAGCAAAGACGTCTCTATAAACTGTATAGCGCTAAATATCAGATCCAATTCAAGCCTCCCATACATGTATAAAAAATTATACCATCGAAGCCATCATTTTGTACAGCATGTCGAAGCGGATTAATTCACATTCCAAAAAGCGTTTACTGCTTTTTGGGGGCCGAATCTCGGGCATGGCACATTAGCTTCAGCAGTAAAAAGGCCGGTGCTGCCGGCCTTGCCATATTGTTTTCTCAGTCGGAAATCTTGACTGTCGGGAACGTCTTTACAGGCCGAATGCTGTATTGCAGCGGCGTTACCTCTATATTTTCATGGTCCCCCACAACCTTTGAAACCGCCCTGTATATTGCTTCACTCGCCCTTTTCAGCTTATACAGCCTCTGGCAGCAGCCTTCGGCGGCCGCTTTAAGCTGCCGTTCCTCACTTTCCAGTATCTCTATCCTCTTTTTCGCCCTTGCCTCCGCTTCGCGTATTATCGAATCCGCAGCCTCTTCCGCCTTTGTTATTGCGCCGATTATTTGCTGCTCGTAGCTCTTGTATTTCGCTATCATCGCTGACATTTCCCTGTTTTCTTCTCTTAATTTAAATATTCTTTCCTTCTGCTCCTTTAAGCATTTTTCATAATCTTCCCTCACTTTTTTTAGCAGCGCGTCCACATCCGCCGCTCTGTACGTTCCTATAATGCTCCTCTTCAAATTGTCCATAAGACCCTCCGAAAAAACAGATATTACCCCAAACCTCCTTGACTTCTTTTTCGGGCCCTTTGCTTTTTCATTCGTTTTCAGTTTGACCCGTTATAAAATAGTAGCACCGCCAAACAGTAAAAACTGTCGGACGGCGCTATCATAAACGTCTAATTATATCGTATTATATATGAATATATAAACAGAGCCTATTCGTCTTTTTCCGGGTCGCTTTCCTCTTTCTTTTTCGCTTCGTCTTTGATTTCTTTTGTTTCATCCCCTTTTTGCTCTTCGGAAGAGGGCTCTGATATCATGTCTTCGACTGCCTTCTGGCGTTTGGTTTTGCTCTTTTTATATTCCTCCACCTGCTCGTCTGTCCATGAAAGGCTGTAAATGCCGTCGTACGCTGCGTATTCCTTCTTTTTTCTTGACATTATTATAAGGAACGCTATGCCGAATACGACGAGTATCGCGCTGAGCCACTGCGAAACTCTTATGTCGCCCGCCATGAGGCTGTCCGTTCTTAGCGACTCTATATAGAAACGGCCTATACCGTACAGTATTACGTAAAGCGCGAATATGCCTCCTCTTACCTTTATCCTTTTCCTTAGAATCATCAATATCGCGAACGTAAGCAGATTCCACATCGATTCGTAGAAAAACGTCGCCTGATGCCATTCGTCCAGCCTGTCTATATAAACGCTATATGGGAACCACTGATATGCCGGATCTGTAACGAGGTTTCCGAAAGCCTCCTGATTGACAAAGTTGCCCCATCTGCCTATTGCCTGCCCCAAGATAAGGCCGGGAGCCGCTATATCGAGAATTTCACCTACTGGCACTTTACGCCACTTGTAGAAAATAAGAGCGGCTATAACTGCGCCGATAACCGCGCCGTATATGGCAAGGCCGCCTTCCCAAACGGCGAAAACCTTTGAAAAGTCGTTTGTATAAGTATCCCAGGTAAATATAACATAGTAGAGCCTTGCGCAGACTATGCAGATAGGAATGGCGAGCAGCATAAGGTCAAGCACCATATCCGACCTGTAGCCTCTTCTTTTTGCTTCCCTGATGCCCAGTATTACGCCGAGTATAAGGCCGAAAGCTATTATTATTCCATACCAGTGGATAGCGATACCGTTTTTATCGAAAAGATAAAAAGCAACTCTGGGATCCATTGTTAACCTCCGTAATAAACATTAATTACATTATATGATGCGGGCTGGTCGCGGTCAAGGAAACAATTGCTAACACCCGCCGGTATGCGCAGCACAGTGCATTCCTTGTAAAAGAAATACACCCGAGGGGATCCCGGGTGTACTCTTTTAACTATCGCCTAATTGTGTTTGTCAAGTTCAGTCATGTCGACTTTTGCTTTACGCCTCTTTATCTTCCACTGTATCTCGGCGTATTTGTCGACTATCGTCGTGAACACGTTCTCTACTCTGCCCCTTTCGAATTCAACGGGCGGGTTGCTGCTGCTTCCGAGCAGCGTGCCCTTGAATACCGTTATATAGGACTTGTCGCGGTCTACTCTGCGCTTTCCAAGCTTTCTGTTCTCGTATCCCCACTGCACGGTGTACGTGCCGTTTCCGTTATCTGCTACCGCTTCGGCTATCGGTATTATCGCGAACCACTTAGAGATAAGCAGCAGAAGCAGTGCGAGTACAGGTATCAGCAGCAGCCACCACATCCAGTCGAGCGGCCCTCCGCCGGTCTGCGGGATGGGTTCCTCGACGATAGCAGTCGGGGAAGGAGCCGGTCCTGGGCTGTACTGAGCCGTTACCGTCGTGTCTCTCACTATCCTGTTGAAGGGCACGTCCCATCCGGTAAACACATAGCCTTCCCTTGTCGGGTCATCGGGAGCGTCCGCGCCGGTGTTCCATTCTACCGTCTGCCTCTTGATAACATCGCCGTCATAGTCCACGAATGTTACAACGTACGTATTTATGCGGTACTGTGCCGTTACCGTCAGCTCTTGGGTTACGTTGTTATAGCTCGGGGTCCATCCGGTAAACGTATGACCTTCCCTCGTCGGGTCTTCGGGAGGCGTAGCGTCTCCGCCGTAAGGCACGCTGTCCCTTCCAAGCTCGTCGCCGTCGTAGTCAACGAACGTCACCGGTATCAAAACCGCATTGTACGTCGCAACAGCGTCTATGTTCTCTCTTACATTGTTAAGTCTTGTAGGCACGTTAGGATTATCGCCTATAAGCCTCCATCCGCTGAACGTGCTGTTCGCTACGACAGGAGCGGTCTCCATCCTCGCGGCCGAGCCCCATGTCACGGTCTGGCTGGTGCCTATCTGCGTCACGCCGTCGGCTCTGAAGAACCTTACCGTGTAGGTGAGCGGCCCGGAGTATGTCGCCGTAACCGTCATATCGCTTATTACGCGGCTGAAGTCCTTATCCCAGCCGGTGAACGTATATCCTGCCCTTGACGGGTTAGCGGGAGCTGTCGCCGCCATGCCGTACTCTACAGCGTCCGTTCCAAGTACGGTTCCGTCGTAGTCTACGAACGTTACTATAAACACGTTCTGTTCATAAGTTACCGCTATCTTATGGCTGGACGCTATATCCCTGAACGTATAGCTCGATTGGTTCTGCGGGAACCCTGCGAGCGGCGCGTCGTCCACAGTAATGCCGGTGAGCCTGAAGCCCGGGTTCGGGCTGAACTCTATCGTTACGTCTTTGCCATAAGTCGTCGTCGTGCTGGGTGTTATCACTCCGTTGGTTACGGAGGTCGCCACCGTATACGAGTTGGGAGCATACACCACAAGTATCGAATGGTCTGCCGTTATGTTTTCGAACTTATAGCTCGACTGATAGGTGACCAAGTCGCTAAGAGCCGCTCCGTCAACCGTTATGCTTTCAAGGTGATATCCCGAATTAGCGCTGTAGGTCACGTTGACGTTGCCGCCAGCAACCGCGCTCTGGCTCGTTGATATCGTACCGTTGATAACAGCCGTCGTTATCGTATACGGGTTCGCCGCAAACACTACGGATATCGTATGATCGTCGTCAACATTTGTGAACGTATAGCTGTTCTCATAGCCCGAGATATCCGCCAGCGCGACTCCGTCTACCGTTATGCTCTCCAGATGATAGCCGGTATTCGCTTTGTACTCTATAGTTGCGCTGTCCCCGTAGCTGACGGTCCTGCTCGGCGTTATCGTACCGTTTGTTGCCGACGTCGTTATGTTGTATATGTTGACGTCCCAATTCGCCGTAAACGTCTTGTCGCCCGTAGAACCTACCGGTATCGTATCATTAGGCGTCCAGCCTTTGAACGTATGTCCGGTGTACGAAGGATCTTTAAGCGTTATGGGCAGTTGCTCCACGGTGTACTTTTCCGGGTTATCCGCGTGATTCGTACCGCCGTTCATTATATAAGTAATGTTGTATTCGATCGCTTCCCAGTTCGCCGTGAACGTCTTGTCGCCCGTCGAGCCTGACGGTATGTTGTCCGTAGGCGACCAGCCGGTGAACCTATAACCAGTCCTCGTCGGGTCCTTCAGCGTTATCGTCGGGCTCTCCACCGTGTACTTATCCGGGTTATCCGGGTGGTTGGTGCCGCCGTTCATAACGTAGTTGATTTTGTA
>JAEZIZ010000108.1 GCA_023415915.1 Bacillota bacterium
CCTTAAGAGCGCCTACGCCCGGCGTTCCTCCGTACTGCAGCACGCTGTCGCCCTTCTCTCTTATTATACCGGCGGTAATATCCGCAATTTCGGCGCTGGGGAAGCACTCGGGCGCGGGGTTGCCTCCTGCCAGCGATATCATGCCCGGCCTCTCCAGCAGCGCGAATATCTCCCTTATGGCGCTGCCCGTTACTTTATCCATCCTGTTAGCAAATTCCATGACCGTACTTCCTTGTTACTGTTTTTGTTGATTATATATTTATAGATAAGTTATTTCAATACCGGTGTTCCAAGCAGTCGTTTAGTATCGCCTTGCCCGCGTACGCTTCGCCTACCTCCTGCGTCAAGCTGTTATAAAACGCCTCCGCCGCTTTGCTGCGCTCGCGCGCAATTCGCCGCGCTTCCTCGGTAAACAACGCCGCGCCTATGTTTTTCAGCTTTATGTTGTACTCCTTATAGAACGAATCGGGGTCTTCCCTGCTCGTTCCGGGGCATACGCCGCCGCCGCTTACGGTATACAGCGGCTCTCCCACCTCGCCCTGGTACATCAGCGTGCGCGCTATGCCCATAGCGCCTGTAACATCGAGCTTGTCGGCGTCAAACAGGATTTTAGCCTCCATGCTCTGCGGCATGTCGTCGTTTCTCCATCTGTGCGTACGTATACAGTCGCTCACATGCTTTGCGCGCCGTTCCTCCCAGCCGATGCCGAGAAGAAACGCTTCCGCCATATTCGCACCTTCTGCCGCGTGGCAAATTCCAGGGTCCTTTAACTGCGCGTCGCGCCCTATGTCGTGCAGCAGGCACGCCGCTATGAGTATGTTAAAGTCGATGCCCCGCTCCGCCCGGGCAAGCCGCAGCGCGGTAAACAACACCCTCATTACATGCTCGCGGTCGTGCGAAGAGTTGCCCATGCAGCAATGCATGTAGTTTTCGATTTGTTTATATTCGTCTGTTTTCATATTCCTACCTATATACCTTAATTTTTACCATTATGTTGATAATAATATGCACAGCTGATTGTTTCAACATTAAATCTTATAATGTGCTGTTACTTATTGTATGTAGACATATTGTCTGCAATTTTAGACACTTTAAATATCATCAGGAGAATAGATTAATGGACATTGTTACTGTATTTGGAAAAAATCTTCGGAAATATCGTTTACAGTTAGGTCTGTCACAGGAAGCATTTGCTGAAAAATGCGGTTTACATAGAACGTACATCAGTTCTATTGAGACGTTTAAAAGAAGCATATCCCTTGAAAATATTCAACGTATTGCTGATGCTCTTGAAATTGAAACATATCGTCTTTTTATTTCAGATGAAAACAATTCGACGGAAAAAGTAATCCATGATAGCTAAATTATTAGATTAACATATCTAAAAGTGGAAGAAGGAATTAACGTATGTTTAAACCAGTTACAACTCCTCTCCGCGCTGAGTTTTTAGAACATTGTTCTAATGCACGTAATAGCATCACTCTATGTGCTCCATTTGTAAAGCGAGATGTTATTAATGATGTTATCTCGTCCAAACTGAATAGTGTGAAAATAAAATTAGTGACCCGAATAAGTTTGGAAAGCTTCCATCGTAAAGTATCCGATAGTGAGGCTTTAAAAATAGTGTTGAAAGATAATGGTGAAGTGTATAACGTAAGCAACCTTCACGCCAAGATATTCATTTTTGACAATGCTGAATGTTATATTACTTCTGCAAACCTGACAAATAAAGGCCTTGAGCAAAATTACGAATATGGTGTTTACTCAAATGATGAAATATTCGTACAGTCGGTTGTAAGTGATTTCACACAATTGCTGGCTGATACGCAGACGGGGCGAATTAAATCAAAGCAAATTAAAGAAATTGACAAAATTTTAAAATCACTACCCGATCTTATAAAAACGAATTATCCCAGACTCCGTTTGAATCTTTTGGGTGACAAATCACCGATAACAACGAACTTACGTGGATGGAAACTTGATGTTTTCAATGCGCTTGATTCCCTTGATATAACTGAATTTGATACATCTGTTTCAAATCGAATTGCGGAGCAACATAGTGTCTTACACCCTAATAATACCTACCCAAAAGCAAAGGTAAGGCAAGTGTTGCAGCAATTACGCGATATTGGATTAATTAAATTTATTTCACGCGGTAATTATGCTAAGTTATGGGAGTAATGTGTTTGGACTTTTCAATTTGAAATAACCGAAACGTTACAACGCTATAACAAAGTCGAAGCAGCTTCGGAAGAAGAAGCGTCCAAAAAGTTTCGGAACTAAATCGAGTCGTTGAAATCGTCCTTGACAGCTCGATTATATCAACACGAAGATTTCAACTCCGACTCTTAAATATCGATAATCCTCCCTACTATCTTTCGCAGTCTCCCTTTCTTTTTTTCTCCTCCGTACAACGCCCGCGCGAACGTCATCACATACACGTTTTCCGCTCCGGCACTTTTGAGCACCCGCGCGCATTCTCCCGCCGTAGCGCCCGTGGTCAATACGTCGTCTACTAGCAGCACGTTTCCGCTCGCCCGCTCCGCCATTTCGAAAGCGCCTTTCATGTTTTCGCGGCGCTCGCGCTCATTGAGCTTCGTCTGCGTCTTGGTGTTCCTTATCCGCTTAAGCGCCGATATGTAAGATATCCCTGCAGTTTCGGATACGTACCTCGCAATTTCCTCCGACTGGTCAAAGCCGCGCATCTTCTTCCGCTTTTCGTGCAGCGGCACGTTGCACACGCAGTCTATTACGCAGCGGAGGGATTTAAGCTGCTTGCCCATCTCGCCGCCTATGAACCGCGAAAGCCACTTCCTGCCGCCGTACTTGTAGCCAGTAACTATGCTTTTTATCGGCCCGTCGTAATTATAAAGCGAAAAAGCCTTGATTCCCTCTATGTGTGATTCGCCCGCCCTAAAGCTTTCCAGCTCTTGTTTGCAGCGCGGGCAAAGATATTCGTCAACGCCCTTTTCAGTGCCGCAGCATACGCACTTGGGTATATACGGGAACACCGCGTCGGCTATTTTCGCTAGTACCGCATAAAGCACGTTAGTTTTTCGGTCGCCCTGTATCAGGCCGCTACCGCCCATAGCCGCCCAGCACCTCCCCGAGCTCTATTATCTCATGGTCGAGCGTCGTATACCGCCCGAGTATACGGTTGTTCGCAACCATATATTCCACGGTGCTCTGCTGCCCTATTATTATTGCCTTCTCTTTTGCCCTCGTTAAAGCGGTATATAGCAGGTTGCGCGACAAAAACCGCCCGCCTGCGCCGTAAAGCGGCATTATGACTACCGGGAATTCGCTGCCTTGTGATTTATGCACAGTGACGGCGTACGCGTGCTCTATCTGCTCCAATTCCTGAAACGCGTACACGGCGTCGCGGTTGCCGTCAAAGCGTATCGTCGCCTCCTTTGTTCCCTCGTCGAGTCTGATTATCATTCCAAGGTCACCGTTGAACACTCCAAGCCCCTTGTTGTAATACCGCACATCGTCGGTGTAAAACCACTCCATTTCGTAGTTGTTCTTCGTCTGCATCACTTTGTCGCCCTCGCGGTACACCGTGTCTTTTATCTTCACCTCCGGCCGGGATGCAAGGCGCGGGTTTAATAGCTCGCGTATCTCCATGTTTATGTTGTATACGCCGAGTACTCCCTTTTTAACGGGGCAGAGTATCTGCGTGTCCTCTATTATGTCGTATTCTTTTGGCAATTCCTCCGTCAGCAGCTTCTTTATTCGCTCCATTACGGCTTCCGGGCCTGGCTCGGGCATGAAAATAAAATCGCCGGTCACGTAGAACTCCGGGTTTTCGCCCCTGTTCACGCGGTGCGCGTTCTCCACTATGCTGCCGCCTTCCTTCTGGCGGTAAAACCTCGTCAGCTTCGATACCGGGAACGCTCCGCTTTTTATTACGTCTCTCAGTACGTTTCCCGGGCCAACGGAAGGAAGCTGGTCGGCGTCGCCCACTATTACGAGCCTCGTTCCGTCGGACAGCGCACGCAGCAGCGCGCGCATCAGGAATATATCCACCATCGACGCTTCGTCCACTATCACGGCTTCCGCTTCGAGCGGGTTCTCTTCGTTGCGCGTAAACCTTGCGGAGTTGTCAAACTCCTCATCCGCGCCTATGCCGTATTCCAATAGCCGGTGTATCGTCTTTGCCTCCCTGCCCGAAGCCTGCTCTATGCGCTTCGCTGCCCGGCCCGTGGGTGCGCACAGCGCCGTGGTTATGCCGTTTTGCTCGAATATCGACATTATCGCCTTTATAATCGTCGTTTTACCCGTTCCGGGCCCGCCCGTTATCACGACTACCTGAGACGAAAGAGCCATCAGCACTGCGCGCTCCTGCTCCTCCGACATCTCCACGTCGCCTATATACCTCGTGTACGCTTCGCCCGCATCCCTTATCGGCACTTTCGGCGCGCTTCTTGACAGCATAAACAGCCGCCTTGCCACGTCCGTCTCCGCTATGTGCGCGAATATATGGAACACCGCGGGAGTATTGTTTATAAACTTCTGCACAATTTCGCCCGAGAGCGTCATTGCGGATATACGCGACTCGACAAGCTCCTCGCCTACGCCCAACATATTCGCCGCCCGCCGCCGCAATTCCCCCCGCGGCAGGCAGGTATGCCCGTCGTTCATCGCGCAGAAAAGCATGTGCTTAACGCCTGTGTCTATGCGGAATTCCGAATCCCTGTCTATGCCAAGGTTGGAGGCTATCCTGTCCGCCCGCTCAAAGCCTATGCCGGATATGTCGTCTATCATCCTGTATGGGTTTTCCGCTATAAGCATCGCCGCCGCCGAGCCGTACGTCTCAAAAGCGCGGAACGCCTGCTTAACGGAAAGCCCCATGCCCTGCAGGTCTATTATCACCTGCTTTACGGCTATGTGCTCCAAAAAGCTCTCGGCTATGCCCTCGGCAAGCCTTTTACTCACGCCCTTCACTTCCGCAAGAAGCTCCGGCGTCTTTTCTATTACCTCAAACGTCCTCTCGCCGAACGCCGCGACTATCCTTCCCGCGAGCGCTTCGCCCACGCCTTTAATGAGACCGCTCGAGAGGAACATGCGTATAGCCTCGTCCGTGTTGGGCAGCTTAGTCTCCACGGCCGTCGCCGCGAACTGCCTGCCGTACACCTTGTGCTCCGTCCACGCGCCGAAAAGGCGCACGAATTCTCCCTCATGTATATGAGGCATGCAGCCGACCGCAGTAGCAAGCTCGCCGTTCCAGTCGAGTGATAACACGGTCCATCCGTTTTCGTCGTTGCGGTACGTTACCTCGAGTACTGTACCCTCTATGCTTGTCATAGCACTAATTGTATCATACGAACATATATTTGTGTATAATTGCCATAATATTTATCTATCGTCCCTTATTTCCGTAAAAGCTTATTATATAACGCAAAGGAGTGGCTCTGCCCCCTCTCTCAAAGGTCTATAAACCTCAATTTGTCATTCCGAGCTTGCGAGGAATCCCATGGAAAAATGCTTTGAAGAATGGGATTCTTCAGTCGTTTCACTCCTTCAAGCGAAGCTGACGGAATGACCGCATATACTTTTTTACAGTATTAGGGAGGGACCTCTGCCACCCCGCTTATTCGTACAAGTTTTCTATATCTTCTTGGCGCTGCGACAGCGCCTCTTATTATCGCAGAACATATACATAAAAACCTGCATACTATAAATCAAAAGATATAACCTAATATAATGCTTTGATTCTTAAAGAAATGAGTGGATTAACATGTCAATGTATTATGACTATATAAGTCAACGCCCGGGACAGCGTCCCGACGAAACGCCTCCGTTCAGGCCTCCGACTGGTCCGCCCACAAGACCGCCTATGAGGCCGCCGATGGGTCCGCCCACAAGGCCGCCATTTAGGCCACCGGTAGGGCCGCCTACAAGGCCGCCGATGAGGCCGCCGTTCAGGCCGAGACCGCCGTTCAGGCCACCGTTCAGACAACCGCAGTTCCCGGTATTCCCCATATTTCAGTGTGCTTATGTGGATAGGTTCGGCCGCTGCTGCAACCGCTCCGGAATCTGCTGCGACCGCTCAGGCATTTGCGGCTTTGACAGGGGATTTGGAAGCTTTCCTGCCACAGCGCAGACAGCCTGGGGTGCTGCAGACGGATGGTATATGCAAGACGATGACGGATATTTTGATTGATTAAAGTTATACATGGCAGGCTTTTACGTCAGAACCATGCTTTAGTCCGAACGGTCCGTATAACAAATTCGATAACAAGGATTTAAGAAAAGCTTTGCATTGAAAAGCCAATGTTCAGGCAGGAGTTAACATTGAATCGTAATTCCTGCCTTTTAACCTGGCTCGCGCTGCGCCTAAGATTTTCGGGCTGCGCGTTTTTACGCTTATGCCTGCACAGCGGTAAACATGCAATATTATTCATTCTCACTGTTTGTTTATTTTTACTTCAGCTTAATCCTTTATTCCTGCGGAAACACGACCACGAGCAGCATTTTAAAGCGCTCGGGAGCGGCCACCGCGTGCGGTACGCCGGCCGGCATAACCACCGCCTGCCCAGCAGTTGCCGTATGCTCGACGCCGCCTATAGTCAGCAGCGCTTTACCGTCCAGCACATAAACCAGCGCGTCTCCGCTTGACTCATGCGCGCTTATCTCCTCTCCCGCGTCAAACGCGAACAGCGTCACGCTTACCGCCTTGTTCTGCGCGAGCGTGCGGCTGACTATCTGCCCCGGCTGATACGCCACCAGTTCCGCAAAATCGAGCGCTTTTTGGGCCTCTATATTCTTCAGTATGCTTTTACTCATATTAGCCTCCTTTATTACCCTTCACATTATTTCTTCCTGTCTTGAGCATATTATATACCGGGTGTAGTCCGCTTGTATGTTGCATATGCAACATTAATGGAATATTGTCTCAAAAAAAGAGGCTGTTCGGATAGCCGTGCGGGGAGCGACCCGTGGTTTTGCAGCGTTATTTCCGGATAGCTTCTTTACTTTTATAAGTTCACCCACTTACTGGCGCGTTACGTTATCTCCCACGCAAGCTTGAACGAGCCGTTTTTGGCCTTTCCGCTCAGCCGAAAAGCGTATGTTCCGTCTTCGGGAACATTAAATATGCCCCCGTCCGTTATGTCAAATATCTGCTTTCCGTCTTTAATTACTGCTGCGGCGAGGCCTTCGCCCTCGATACTGAACTTTATCTCGTCGCCCGCTTTGAGCGGCACGCGCTTCTCGATGCTGCCGTCAAAGCTTATATAGCTAACGGAGAGCGACTTGTCCGTAGACGACTGCGCCATGCCAATGAACACGCCGTTCGATACGGTGCAACCGCACACAATAGCCGCCATTGCCGTTATGAGCACGAACGTCGCCGCAGTTCTTATACTTTTCATAATGCTCCCTCCTTAAATGTCCATGCCGCGGTTTATAAGCCGCCCCGACAGACGCGTGCACCCCGCAAACCACGCCGAGTACAAAACCGCTCCGATTGTCAGATATTTCGCTAACAGCCCGGTTTTTATAATGTCGTCAATGAACATAAAATCTCTTATCGCGCCGATCGCGATCAGCACCGCACCGTTAACTACGTTTACGAGTATGGCGAGCGCAAAGTACATAAGCAGCGCGATAAGCCAATTGTAGCTTGAGCCCTGCGTTACGGCCCGGCTTACCGTCACGGCAAGTATGGCTATCGAGATCTGGGCCATTGTTTGAAGCAGCCAGACGAGTATACAGCTTATTCCAGCCCATGTAAGAACGCCTAAGTCCACGGGAGGTTCGGCGAAAAATAGTGTCACTCCGCCGTATACGTGCTCTATAGCGATGCAGGAGAGCGCAAGGCATACGGCGGTAAGTATACCGGCCGCTACTATTTCGAGCAGCGCGAATAAAGTCTTAGCCCAGATTATGCGGTAGCCGCTCTGCGGAGTCATCAGTATCATATAGCCGTGCTTCTGCTTGTAGTCGGAATAAAGCCTTGTGACCGAGTCGAGGAACGCAAGCATATCCGCCGATTACGAGCAGCGCGGTCATCGCGACGGCGAGTATGTTAGAATTATTCCATCCGCTGACGCCTGCTTCTTTCCAGCCGCCGCCATTGTATATACCTACCAGCACGACCCCTTCAATAAACAGCATAGCTATCGCCGCTCCTATTAGCATCTGCTTCCTGCGTAAAAACTCATATTTTAAAAGCTTTGTCATGACGCGAACACCTCCCTGTAAAGGTCGACTATTGATTTTCCGCGCTGCTCGCGCATGTCTTCCGCGCCGCCCTGCAGCACTATCTTTCCTTCCTTTATGAATATCACCTCATCGAGTATGTTCTCCATAACGTCGATTAAGTGGCTGGAGAGCAGTATAGTGTTCGTTTCGTTCGCTTTTTCGATGATAGCCGACATTATGGCGTCGCGCGCAATAAGGTCGATTCCGTTAAGCGGCTCGTCGAGCATTATTATGCGCGCGTCGCGCGCTGCCGCGGCAGCTAGCTTCAGCTTTGCAGACATGCCCGACGAGAGAGAAGATACTTTCATATCCATATCAATCCCCATCGACTTGGCGAGCCGCGCATACTCGTCGGATGAAAAGTCGGCGTAAAAATCCTTATGAAACTCACCCACTTGTTTTACCGTCATGTAGCTGTAAAAGTAAGGCTCGGTGGGCATGAACGCTATGTGTGTGCGCGATGACGGGTTTATCGGCTCGCCCATTATTCTTATCTCTCCCGACGAAGGGCACACGAGCCCCGCGGCCATCTTCATGAAAGTCGATTTACCGCTGCCGTTCGGCCCTAAAAGCCCGTATATGCGGCCCGGCTCCAGCGTAACCGTCGCGTCGTCCACAGCCGTAGTTTTTGCAAACCTCTTCGTCAGTCGTATCGTTGACAGGCTCACCATCATTTCATCTCCTCCTCTATGGCAGCTTTTATATCTTGCGCGGAAAACCCCAGCGCCTTCATCTCGCGTACGAACTCGCGCGTCAGCTTATCCGCCGTCTCGCGCCTCAGCCGCTTGATGATAGCGGCGTCGTCTGTCATGAACGTACCCAGACCGCGCTCTGTATAGCACAGACCCATAGTTTCCATCTCCTTATATATCCTTGCCGCCGTGTTGGGATTCACCTCGTATTCCAGCGCGAGCGCGCGCGTGGAAGGCAGCTTTTCCCCCGGCTTAATAGCGCCCGTAACCATGCGCTTCGTTATATCGTCTATTACCTGAAGGTAAATAGGCGAGCGGCTGTCATACTGCATCTGATCACCTCGTTTGGCTGTACTACTACGATAGTACACTATTACATTATGACTGTCAAGAAAATTTTTCACCCAATGTGGGGATGGATGAGATGTATGCTTTCCCGCATGAAGGTGGCGCACAGCGCCGTATGAGATGTACACCCGCTCGAAAGCAGCACATACGAATAAGGTGTATGCTTTTACTAATCTATACGAACTTTAAGACGCGCGGTCAAGCGGCGAATACACGCCGCCGTCATACAGCTCACGTATGCTCACGTTGTAGGAATGGTCTATGGGCTCCCAGACCACGTCCTTTTTAAACAGGCAATAGAAATTTATAGGGAGCCAGCTTAAAAGAAATACAGGAAACATAAATATACCGGCTATATTGTTCTTAAGCTTTACGCCCTGCAGCACAAGAACAAGCGCCGAAAACAGCACCTGCCCGAAAAATCCGCCCGCAACACTCGCAACAGCAACCAACAATGCTGCCGCGCTGTTGGCTCCTATGCCGACAAGCGAAGCAAGCGATGTGACGACAGACAGTACTGTAAGCAGCACCTGATAAAACGGCGTAAGCGCGAATAGCAGCACGTCGAGCGCGCACCTGTTGTTCCTCTTAAAAGCAGCAGAGAAAAGCTTTGAAAAATATGAATACACGCACATGTAAGAGCCCGCCGTCCACCTCTTGCGCTGCCGCATCGAAGTAAAAAACTTTGTCGGCTGCTCGTCGTATATCACCGCGTCCTCGACAAACACTATACGCCTGTTCTTCAATACGCATAGTATTGTGTATTCCATGTCCTCGGTCAGCGTATTTACAGAAAATCCTGTTTCCCTAAGAAGCTTTGCCGACACCATATATCCGGTGCCGTATATATTGGCGCTGCGCCCAAGGTTCATACGCGCGCGGTTTATGAATATGTTTATAGTGCCAAAATAAATCGTGTAGCACCCGGATACCCAGTTGCCCTTCAAATTTTTACTGTCGCGCTTTCCCTGCGCAGCCTGATATCCCGCGCAAAGAGCGTCGTTCATGCGCCGCAAAAAGTTGGGGCTTACAACATTGTCCGCGTCGAATATACAATAGCCGTCATAGCCCGAATTCTGCAATGCAGCGAAAGCCTTTTTTAATACGTCGCCTTTTGTTTTAACGGGCATCGATATTTCAAGTATGCGAGCTCCCGCCTGCGCCGCGACACGCGGCGTATCGTCGGTGCAATTGTTGGGTATAACGAAAATGTCATAGAGCTCTCTTGGATACGCCTGGCGCTTTAAGCTGTCGATAAGGCTAAAGATCACCTTTTCTTCGTTGCGCGCCGCAATAAGCACCGCAAAACTTTTTTGAGGCGCGTATGAACCCACAAGGCTTTGTCTCTTCTTAAACGCCGCAAGCCCAAGCACTATAAAATACAAGCTGTAAAATACTAGCGGCAGTGATAGTATACAGCAAAAAGTTATAAATAAACTCATATATTAATATCTGCTTTCGATTTTATGACGCTTAAGCGCTGCCGAATAATACCGGCCTCACTGTTACCGCGTCTGATTGCGCTCAAAACTGTTAATCTTACCAGTTAACATATAATGCATAGGCTGTATTATATAATGCAAATAGTTTCTTTTCAAGGTTTGTGTATAAATTTGTAATATTTTTGTGTTTTTTCGCGGAATGCATCAAAACTTCCTGCCTTTGCCATATAAATTGCGGCCGTACATAAAAATATACGCCCGGCTGTTTTTCTGCTATAATGTGCAGCAAAGGAGTGTTTATGAGGCTCGATAAATTTTTAAAGGTGTCAAGGATAATAAAACGCCGTACGGTGGCAAGCGAAGCTTGCGACAAGCAGCGCGTGTTCGTAAACGGCAACGTCGCAAAAGCGGGAAAAGACTTAAAAATAGGCGACATAATAGAGATACGCTTTGGCAGCAGCACGCTCAAGGTAAAGGTATTAAAGCTCTCGGAAACGGTGCGCAAGGAAGAAGCCGACGGCATGTACGAAGTACTGGAGGAATCAAAGCATGCCTGATACAGTGGGCATAGTACTGGCCGCGGGCAGTTCAGAGCGCATGGGCCAAAACAAGATGCTGATGCTTATAGGCGGCGAAACCGTGCTGCAGCGCTCGCTTGAGGCGTTTGAATCGGCGGGCTGCTTTGACCGCGTAATAATCGTCTGCCGTAAAAGCGACAGCGAAGAAGCCAGCCGCATTGCGCGGCGCGCGCTCACTGTTCCATACGTTATCGTAGAGGGCGGCAGAGAACGGCAGTACTCCGTTGAAAACGCGCTGACAGCCGCGCAAGGAGCTGAAGTAGTCGCGGTGCATGACGGCGCGAGGTGCTTTATAGACCCGGCCGTAATACGTGCGTGCGTTGAAAAAGCGTATGAGACGGGAGCGGCCGCTGCGGGTGTGAAAACAAAAGATACGATAAAGGTAGCAGAAAACGGCATAATTACGGACACGCTCGATCGCGAGCGGCTCGTCAACATACAGACTCCGCAGGCGTTTAAGTACAAGCTGATTATGGACGCCCACAGAAAAGCCAAGGCAGACGGCTTTTTGGGCACGGACGAGTGCATACTGCTCGAGCGGCTGGGTCTGCCGGTAAGCTTTATAGAGTCGCGCTACGACAACATAAAAATAACGACGCGGGAGGATATAGTACACGGTATGGCGATAGCGGGCGTGCATACAAGGACGGGCATTGGCTGCGACGCCCACAGGCTGCAGCAAGGCCGCAGGCTCGTGCTTGGCGGCGTGGAAATACCATATGAAAAAGGACTCTTAGGCCACAGCGACGCCGACGTGCTGCTGCACGCCGTAATAGACGCTCTGCTGGGCGCGGCCGCGGCGGGCGACATTGGCCGCCATTTTCCCGAAACGGAGGAATACCGCGGCATAAGCAGCTTAGAGCTGCTGCGGCGCACCAAGGATATTGTCGCCGAAAAAGGATACGGCATAGTAAACATAGACGCGACGATAGTGATGCAGGCCCCGAAGCTCGCGCCGTACATAGATTTAATGCGCGCTAATATCGCTGCGGCTCTTCAGATAGACGAAGGCTCCGTAAGCGTAAAGGCCAAGACGACGGAGGGCATGGGCTTCGAAGGCTCTGGGGAAGGAACCTCTGCCATCGCGATAGCAACGCTTATCGGGTAGTATACAATTCTCCCCTATGACCGCTCAAATCGGAACGCTTTTGAGAGCCCCGTCAAGGGTGTCTTACGCTAAGTGCCTAAGCATGACTGCGCCGGGCGTTTGGCCATATTTATATAAAACTTGATTTTTTTATTTCGTTATATAATAATGTACGAAGCAATCTATTGTTTAAAGCTTCGTTTGTCATTCCGGGCATTTTGCGTGGAGCCTTAACAAAAACGTAGCTTTGACCGTTTGGGAGACATATATGAACTTTTTGCAAATCGAAAAGAAATGGCAGAAGAAATGGGAAGAGACCGGACTGTATAAGTTCGACAGGTCCCGGGTGGACAAAAAGAAGTACATACTCGAAATGTTCTCATAT
Source organism: Bacillota bacterium (assembly GCA_023415915.1). Classification (GTDB taxonomy): domain Bacteria; phylum Bacillota; class Clostridia; order Christensenellales; family SZUA-584; genus DTFZ01. Next base: position 12,741 of record JAEZIZ010000108.1, read on the forward strand.
CCGTCGGGCGCAAAGCTGCACGTCGGCCACTGGTACAACTACGGCCTTTCGGATTCGTACGCGCGCTATATGCGTATGAAGGGCTTCGAGGTTTTCCAGCCGATGGGCTTCGACGCTTTCGGGCTGCCCGCCGAAAACTACGCGATTAAAACTGGCATACACCCCGAGGATTCGACGCTCTCCAACATAGAGACTATGGAGCGCCAGCTGCGCGAGATGGGCGCCATGTTCGACTGGGACTACGAGATAAAGACTTGCATGCCCGACTATTATAAATGGACGCAGTGGTGCTTCCTGCAGCTTTACAAAAAAGGCCTCGCCTACAGGAAGGAAGCGCCCGTAAACTGGTGCCCCGGGTGCAACACCGTGCTTGCCAACGAGCAGGTAATAAACGGCTGCTGCGAGCGCTGCGACTCGACGGTGGTACGCAAAAACTTAACGCAGTGGTTCTTTAAGATAACGGATTACGCCGAGAGGCTGCTCGCCGGCCTCGACGGCCTCGACTGGCCCGAAAAGACAAAGACTATGCAGCGCAACTGGATAGGAAAATCCACGGGCGGTGAGATAACGTTCAAAATAGAGGGCGGCGGCGAGTTCACCGTGTTCACGACAAGGGCGGACACGCTATTTGGATGCACGTACGCCGTGCTGTCGCCCGAGCATCCGCTCACTCTCCAGATAACTGCTCCCGAGCAGCGCAAGGCTGTCGTAGACTACATAGAATACGCCGCGCGCGCAAGCGAGATTGACCGCCTTTCCACCGCGCGTGAAAAGACGGGCGTGTTTACGGGCGCATACGCGATTAACCCGATAAACGGAAGACGCATACCGATATACGCAGCAGATTATGTGCTCGCGAGCTACGGCACTGGCGCAGTCATGGCCGTGCCAGCGCACGACGAAAGAGACTTTGAGTTCGCGACAAAATACGGCCTGCCGATAGAGCGCGTAATAAAATCGAAGAACGGCGAACCCGACGACTTGCCGTATGTCGAGTGCGGTATTTTAGTAAACAGCGGCGAGTTTTCCGGCCTCACTGTCGAAGCGGGCAAGAACGCCATCATAGAAAGATTAAAGTCCATGCGCGCGGGAGACTTCAAGGTGAACTACCGCCTGCGCGACTGGCTGATATCGCGCCAGCGCTACTGGGGCGCGCCCATACCGATAGTTTACTGCGACAAATGCGGCGAGGTACCCGTGCCCGAGAGCGACCTGCCGGTAAAGCTGCCTTACGACGTCGACTTCACTCCCGACGGTACGTCTCCGCTGCTTAAATCAAAGTCGTTCCTTAATACCACCTGCCCGCACTGCGGCGGCCCTGCACGGCGCGACGCGGACACGATGGATACTTTCGTGTGTTCATCGTGGTACTTCCTGCGCTACCCCGACAACAAGAACGCTGAGAAAGCGTGGGACACAAACTGGATAAACAAAATGCTGCCGGTGGATAAGTATATAGGCGGCGCGGAGCACGCGTGCATGCACCTTCTGTACGCGCGGTTCTTCACTATGGCACTTCACGACATGGGATATTTAGGCTTCGACGAGCCTTTCAAGTCGCTCGTGCATCAGGGCGTTATATTAGGCCCCGACGGCATGCGTATGAGCAAGTCGCGCGGCAACGTAATATCGCCCGACGAATATATAAAGAAATTCGGCAGCGACGTGTTCCGCACGTATCTTGCTTTCGGCTTCTCTTACATCGAGGGCGGCCCGTGGAG
>JAEZIZ010000141.1 GCA_023415915.1 Bacillota bacterium
CCTGTTAAAGTATGCACATTATAACACGGCGCATGATTTTTCGCATTACCGCAAAGTCGGTTAATTGCCGCCGCGTGCAAAGCCGCCGTTATGTGCGGACCGTTTCCGACTCGAATATCTCCACGCCTTTGCCCTTTAACGCCTGTATGAATTCATCCGGCTCTTCCAGCAGCCTGTCGGCGGAATACACCCCTCCGGGAAGGCTGTCGAACCTGCCCGCGCAAAGCCACTTCGCGGCGAGATACGCAGGTATCGAAGTGATTTCCGCGATGTGCCCCACATATGTAAAGTATCTGTACAGCCCGCCGTCGTCGTCTTTGCCGTACACGTCTATCCTTCCCACCGATTTGTCATAACCCTTGGACTGGAACCAGCCCTCAATCTTATGGAAGGCTTTGGCGAGCTTTGCGCGCCTCTTGTGCGTTTTGAAAAGCCCCAGCGCGCTCATAACTTTGATCAGCTTAACTATGTAATTGGGCTTAACCCCGCCGTGCAGCGTCACTTCTTCCAAGCCCGGCAGGTTTCTCGGTATGGCCACCGACTCCGCATGTCCGGTATAATAAACCGCGGCTTTTCCTATCGGCGGCGGGAACTCGACTGTCTTCTTCGCCTTGCCCGTCTTAACGCGCGTTTCCCTGCCGTTTATGTGCTGCAATGTCGTGCCGTTGAATATGTGGAACAGATGCGTAAGATTAGAAGGCCCAGCGGCTTCGTTGGAGCCTGCGCACCAGTTTACGTTGATGCGGTAAGGGTTTTTAATTTCGTTGTAGCCTTTGCGCGCAAGTATCTGCGTTATGCCCGGCGAGTTGCCGAACCCTGTAAGCACCTTTACGCCCGCGTTTTTCGCGTCCTCCTCCAGGCCTGTCACGTCAAGATAAGCGTCGTAGTCGTCGCAGATAGAAACGTAATTAATACCCGCTTCTATCGCGCATGAGGCGAGCTTCTTCTCAAAGTAATAAAATGGCCCTACGTAACAAACCGCTACGTCGTGCCCTTTCATCGCCTCAACGACCGCGTCGTGGTCGTTTGCGTCCAGCTTGCATGAAGAGAATTTACTTCCCATCTCTTCGGCTATTTTCCGCGCTTTCTCGCTGTTCAAGTCCGCAAGCTTAACGGCCGTTACGTCATCGTCTTCTTTCAGCATGCGAACAAGCGGTACAGCCATATCCGCGCATCCGCCCAATACCAACACATTCATATCGACTTGCCTCCTTATTGTTGGAATAACAAAACGCCTCTTCGGCGTTTTGTATATAACCACGTATATTTAAAGAAACAACATTTGATGCATGCGAAGGTGAAGCGATTGAATTGTATTCTGGCTTTATATTTCTGCAGGCAATGATGATTTGAAAATTAATAATACTATATTTTTCATATAAATTCAATGATGCGCACGGCGGCTAAAGTTTGTAATGATACCGACAGGCAATCAGCCTTAATATAAGCCGGCTTCGCCTGCCCGGCGAAAATGCGGCTTAAGTGAGCGCCTTAGGACCCGGCAACTTTTTTGCGCCGTGTGAGGACTTGGGCAGCGCGCGGGCTTTGAGCTCCTCGCGGGCAAACTCGGTCATGCAGTTCCAATACCGCTTGGGCATATGGCTCATGCGGCAGCGCGGGTTATGCCGCTCCTTTATCTCTATCGTGTCGTAGAACAGCCGCCACAGCTCGCGGAACTTAAGCTCCTCCGCGTCCGGGCACGGCTGCTCAAAAGCCTCGACATCGCAGATCGCCGTATTGCCGTTTTCGTGCAGTAGCGCCATGCCGTGCGTTTTATCGTAAATAAGGAAACGTTCGCCGGGGAACCGCTCGCAGAAATGTGGCGATATGAGCGGCAGCACTATGTTTTTAGGCTCTATCTGCGAAGTCAGCACGCCGTTCGTTTCGGAAAAGCGTATAAACCCTGTATACAGATGAGCCTCATGCTTTAAGTGATTGACCGCCTTAAACAGCGTATTCACCGTTTCGTCGGTAAGCATATCCATTACGGACGGGCCGCGGCTAAACCCCAGCCGCAGGAATTTTAGCGTAAGCAGCTCCTTTTGCGGATGGCACGTCAGGAACGCGTTGCGCACAAATTCCGCCGCTTCGCTTCCCATCTTTTTGGGTATCGACGCTTTTACCCTATTTGCGCGCTCGGCGTCCGCAATGATAGTTTTAACCGGCAGCAGCATCGGAAGCTGCGCGCCTTCGGGCAGCACGTCCATAGGCATCTCTTTGCTTTCATAGCTCTCGAAAACGCAGCACATCAGCCCGTCAAAACTGCCGTCATATTGGTATATAATCACCCCATCAGGCTTCGCCGCTTGATGAGAACTCGATATCAAAGTTCGCCGGTCAGGCATTTGCGTAACTCCTCCTGCGCAAGCGCCGGATGCTCGAACAGCGAAAGCTGTCTTGGCATGCCTATAATATTCTGCTCCAGCCTGCCTCTCGCCTGCTCGGACAGCAGTGCGCAAAGCAGCGCGTCCTGAGCCGTGTCAAGGCCGTCGGGCCGCTTGCCCGAACACGTTATGAAATACTGCGCGCGCTTCAGCACTACGCCCAGCTTTTTAAGCCCCGTGAAATCAAGGCTGCCAGTACGGCGGGCGGTCATTATACGCTGCGCGCTGCGCACGCCTATGCCCGGCACGCGCAGCAACATCCTGTATGACGCGCGGTTTACCTCAACGGGGAAATATTCGGGGTTGTGCAGCGCCCAGCTGCATTTCGGGTCGAGATACTGGTTTAAATTTTGATGCTGCTCGTCAAGCAGCTCGTTAGCGGAAAAGCCGTAAAATCTAAGCAGCCAGTCCGCCTGATACAGCCGGTGTTCGCGCAGCAGCGGAGGCTTGGTATCCGGCGAGGGCAGCAGCGAGCTTTCCACCGTAGGTATGTAAGCTGAGAAAAACACGCGCTTTAACTTGTAGTTGTTATACAGCGCTTCGGTAAGGCTCAAAATCTTTAAATCGCTCTCGCCCGACGCGCCCACTATCATCTGCGTACTCTGCCCCGCCGGAGCGAACTTCGGAGTATCTTTATAGCGCACGAGCTCTTTTGAGCTCTGCGCTATGCGCTCGCTTATGAAGCGCATCGGCTTAAGTATCGACAGCTTGGTCTTTTGGGGCGCAAGCAGCTCAAGGCTCTCCTTAGAGGGCAGCTCTATGTTTACGCTAATGCGGTCGGCGAGCGTACCCAGCCGTGCGATCAGCGCTTTATCCGCGCCGGGTATGGACTTTGCGTGTATGTAACCGCAAAAGCGGTATTCCTCGCGCAGCAGCCGCAGCGTCTCTATCATGCGCTCAACAGTGTAGTCGGGGCTTTTAAGCACCGCGGAGCTTAAGAACAGCCCCTCTATGTAGTTGCGGCGGTAAAAGCCTATCGTGAGTTCCGCTAGCTCACGCGGCTCAAACGTAGCGCGCGGCGTATCGTTGGAGCGCTTGTTTACACAGTACGCGCAGTCGTAAGCGCAGGCGTTGGTCATAAGCACTTTAAGCAGCGATATGCACCGCCCGTCGCCCGCGAAGCTGTGGCATATGCCAAACGATGCGGCGCTGCCTATGCCGCCGGGCGTCGCCTTCTTATCCACGCCGCTCGACGTGCAGGCGACGTCGTACTTCGCCGCGTCTGTGAGAATACTCAATTTCCCGAACAGATCCATCCGCTTTTTCGCTCCTTACACTCTTAAATGCCGCTATATGGATATATAAATTATACACCCGAACAAACGTTCTGTAAACGGCTTTTCCCAAACCATCAGGTTTTATTATAAATGCACATATGGGTGAAAAAGTGTACAAAAAAACCAGCCCCGGGCGTCCTAAGGCTGGATGATTCGAAATTATTCTGAACACTTTATGCTCATAACCGTTAAAGGTTAAAACACCATGCTCTTGTATATGTTCATATTCTGCCGGTTGACTTCGTACGTGCCCGTGTCTATGAACTTTTTAACCTGTTTGCCGGAGAAGCTTTTGTCTATGAAATCTATAGCCATGCTCCCCCACGAATACGCACGCTGTCCAATAGCGTAATGTATATGGCCCTCGCTCATCGCCTGTTGTATCTCCTTCGTGAAGTCTATCGTAATTACCTGTATGCCGCTGCGGTGTTTCTTGATATACTCGGCTACGTAAAGGCCCCATTCGCAGTTTGTGAGGAATATGAACCGCGCGCCCGGCGCCGCGCTCAGTACGGATCCCACCGACCTCTCTATCTCGCTATCGTGGAGCTTGCTCTTTACCCCCACTTCGTGCACCTTAATATTCGTATTCCGTCCGAGTTCCTGTATAAACCCGTTCTTGCGGTTATCTATCGCGGATATATACGTATCCGTCCATGTGTTGACGATTACTTCTCCCTGATTGCCCATTGCGCCGATAACCACCCTTGCCGCCGCCGCGCCCGCCGCCAGTCCTTCCGTCTGTATCAGCGATACGTAATCTATGTTGTCTATCTTCGAGTTTATGAAAACTATCTTTGTGCCCATGCTATTAAGGCGCTTGAGGCGCTGATATATAAGCTCGTCTTCTATCGGGCTTATCACAAGCCCGTCGTACCTTTCCTCTATTATACGATCGAGGAACGATGCCATCTCTCTTATTCCGCTTACCCCTCTCGTTTTGGGAGCGAAGAAATCGACGTCATAGTTGTACGTTTCCGCGGCCTTTACAGCTTCCTTTTTTGTCGGGTCCCAAAAGCCTATTTCCAAATCGAATATCATCGCTATTTTTCTTCTTTGGACCTTTGCCTTGCGTACCTTAATGCCTTTGCTTTCATTGCCGAGCGAAGCTACGCCCGTGCTTAAATCCGCGTCCAGCTTGCCGAGCAGCGAAATGGAGTTGTTCTGGTTATATGTCAAACTGGATATCTCATGCGCGGTAGCGGACACTTCCCTCACCGACAAAAAGATATTGGAAATTGATTCGGCGAGTATGTTTTCATCGTCCCTTATAGCAGCGATCGATTCGTTGAAGCTCTTCTGCTCATTTATATATGTGTTAATGAACTCGCTGTTTTTGGCGATTGCATTGCTTACTTCGTCGACGGTATCCCTTTGAGCGGCAAACGCGTCCTGTGATTTCAGCGCGACGCTTTCGAGAAGGCTTATCTCGTCGGTAACGCTCTTTATTGTGTCGCTTATGCTGACGCTTGCTTCCTTGCTCTCATTAGACAAGCGCTGTATCTCGTCCGCGACTACTGCGAACCCCCTGCCTGCCGCTCCGGCGTGCACCGCCTCCACCTTGGCGTTGAGCCCCAAAAGGTTGGTTTCGCTTGATATCCTGTTTATAAGGTTAGTGATATCGCTTATTCTCTGCGTCTTGTTTATAAGGTTGTTTATGACTTCGTTTATATCGCGTATTGCTTCGTCGTTCTTGGCTTGGTTGGAAACAAGCTGCTTTACCGAGTCGCTTACGCTCTGGTTTGTCTTTTCCATGTCGTACGCCAGGGAAATGATATCCTGAGATTTGTCGTATATTGCATTTATTTTTTCCGTAAAATCCTCGACAAGCTTCTTTGACTGCCCTATATCCATCATCTGCCTGTCCGCGCCCTTTTTCAGGAACACTGCGACCTGTTCCACCTGGCTTGATTCGGCGAGAAAATCCTGCACTACAGTATTGAGCTGCTTTGAGATCCGCGATATGTTTTCGAAGTATGCGAAAAACTTTGTAAAATACTCCCGAAGCTGGTTGTATAAAGCCGCGCCTTCGCCGTCCGCAGCATCCTCCTGCATGTCCCAGTTTGCCAGTTTGTTTAAAATTTCTTCCGACGACATTTCAAACACCCCTTCTAATATGGATAAATATAAAAACCGTTAAGAGCTATTAATAAAAGCTGAAGCAATTGCTTAACTCGATACAGTAACAATGCAAGTTCGTGCAAAGCTGGCTGACAAAGATGCAGTGCCCAAGAATTAGCTTTTTGGGTATATTAATTTAAGCTGCGTGTACATTAAAAGGTCTGCAAAAGCTGCCCTAAGGTTATGACAATATGATGTGAAAAAAGTCCGGCCAACAAAGGCAATATGGCAGCTTATTGTTGTATCCAGCGATAATGAAGTTCGCCCCAAAAGCGCATTTACCTTTGCAACCCCGGTTTTAGGATAGTGAAAAACTTGGCCGGGTTAAATTTGGGGGACAACCGCATTATCGTTAGTCCCCCATAATATAACCACATTTGTCAATGTTAAAACAATTATTTCCTGTAAATATTTAATCAGTCGCTGAGCAGGTATTCGTTGAGCAGCAGTTCAAGGTATTCCTGCCGTCCTGAGTCGTTCTCTATTTTGCCGAGCCCCGCCGCGTATTTCTCCAGTGAAGCAAAATCCGCTTTGCCGGACACGATTTCCTTGCCTATGCCCGACTCATAGCTTGCGTACCTGTTCTTTATAAAGTTCTCAAACACGCCGTCGTCTATTAGCTTCTGAGCCGTAATAAGGCCTTTGGCAAACGAATCCATGCCCGCTGCGTGCGCATAGAAGAGGTCTTCATATTTGAACGAATTTCTTCTCACCTTTGCGTCGAAGTTAAGGCCGCCTTTGCCGAATCCGCCCATCATAAGCACTTCATACATACACAGCGTAGTATTATACAGGTCGGTCGGGAACTGGTCGGTATCCCATCCGAGAAGCATATCGCCCTGATTGGCGTCTATAGAGCCGAGCATGTCGTTTATCCTCGCATAGCGCAGCTCGTGCTGGAACGTATGGCCCGCTAGCGTCGCGTGGTTGGCCTCGATATTGAACTTGAAGTATTTATCAAGCCCGTACGTCTTAAGGAACGCTATGCCGGTCGCGACGTCGAAGTCGTACTGGTGCTTTGTGGGTTCCTTGGGTTTGGGCTCAATGAGGAACTGCCCGTCAAAGCCTATCTCTTTGGCGTAGTCCACCGCCATATGCATGAAGCGCGCCATGTTGTCAAGCTCGAGCTTTAGGTCGGTATTGAGCAGCGTCTCGTAGCCCTCGCGGCCGCCCCAGAACACGTAGTTCGTTCCTCCGAGCTCTTTTGTAATCTCCATCGCCTTCTTCACCTGCGCGGCCGCGCTCGCGAACACGTCCGCGTTGCAGCTTGTGGAGGCTCCGTGCGTAAACTTGGGGTTGGAGAACATATTCGCCGTACCCCAGAGCAGCTTTATGCCCGTATCGTCCATCATGCTCTTTATAAGCTTTACTATCTCGTCGAGGTTCCTGTTCGTCTCGGCAAGCGTATCCCCCTCGGGAGCGATGTCCCTGTCATGGAAGCAGAAATATTCTATGCCCAGCTTCTGCATGAACTCGAACGCCGCGTAAACCTTCTCCTTTGCCGCTTCCATAGGCGACATGCCTGCCCACGGGCGCGTGATGGTGCCTATATCGAGGTCGAACATATCCTTGCCGCCCCCGCACATAGTATGCCAGTATGCCATCGAGAACTTGAGCTGTTCCTTCATCGTCTTTCCGCCCACTATGGCGTCCGGCCTGTACCGGCGGAAAAACAATCCTTCCCGCTTTTTGTCTTCCGTGTACTCTACGGTTTTTACATTAGGAAAATACTCTTTCATAATATTACCCTTTCATAAAAAGATATTTATAAAAATCGGCAGTCGCATTCACTGCTGCGGCCATTCGTCCCTTGGAACGTTCGCGTATACCTGTTCCATCGTGTAGAACCCGTCTTTTATCACGGTGTCCATTATGTTGTCTTTTGTTACGAGTATCGGGTCGTACACGACGTAGTTAATCTCATAGGTGCCGTCCGAAAACTTCCCGCACTCCCCTATATCCTCGCCCTTTGCCATCTTGATGGCATATTCGGCCGCGCCTTTTGCGAGCACGCTTATCGGCTTATATACCGTCATGTTCTGCGTGCCTTCCACTACCCTCTGGCACGCCACCAATTCCGCGTCCTGCCCCGAAACGAACACCTTGCCTGCAAGCCTGTTTTCGCTGAGCGCCCTTATCGCACCCTCCGCAAGCTGGTCGTTGGCGGCTATAACAGCGTCGAATATAACGCCTTCGGAAAGCTTTTCTTTTACAAAGTTGTATGAGCCCTCGTCGCGCCACAGATCAACCCACGTTTCGCCTACTATTGTGATATCGCCGCTTTCGATAAGCGGCTTAAGCTTGTTGAAATACCCTTTGTTAAGGTAAAACGAGTTGTCGTCCCTCTGCGTGCCGTTGAGTATCAGATAATTGCCCTTAGGCACCGTCTTTACAGCCGTTTCGCCCATCATCTCTCCGACACGGGTGTTATCAAAAGATATATAAAGGTCGACATTGGCATTCTTTATCGTCCTGTCGTACGCTATCACCTTTACGTTGTTGTTGTGTGCGTATTTCACAAGGTCGGTCAGCGCGTCTTTGTCGTACGCCACTATAACCAGAACGTCTACGCCTTCGTTTACAAGCTCCATGCCCAAGGCTTCCTGCCGCACGCTGTCTTCATAAGCGTTTTTTACTATGACCTCGGCACCAAGCTTGCCCGCTTCGGAAGCAAAAATATCCCGGTCTCTTTGCCATCTTTCCAAAGTCATGGTCTCATATACGAAGCCGATTTTAATTTCGTCGTCGTCATTTTTAAACGTCTGAACCGAACTGCAGCCGCACGAAAGAATTAAAGCAAGCGTTAAAAGCAGCGCACCTATTCTTTTCATTACAAACCTCCTTAGATTTGCTTAAGATACTCCGACGGGGATACTCCTTCATGCTTTTTAAACAACCTGCTGAAATAGTTGGGATCACAATAACCTGACATAAAGCATATCTCTTTTACGGTATGTTCACTCTCCTTCATAAGCCTTTTCGCGTTTTTAATCCTGACCTCGGGAAGCCTTTCAATGAAATTAATGCCCATCTCGCTCTTATAAAGCCTGCTGAAATACTGCGGGCTTATATACAGCTCTTTGGATATTTCGTCCAGCGTAAGCTCCTGATTGAACCGTTCGTCGATTATCCTGTTTGCCTTGTCTATTATGTTGCTTATCGCCTTTTTCTTGATAACGCTTATCTTTCCCGCTATAAGCCTTATCTTTTCGATGCACATCTGTTCGAATTCGTCCTTTGTGCGGCAGCTTAATATCTGCTTTATATATTGGCCATACTCTAAGCTGTTGTCGTCGCCCATGCCGTTCTGTATGGCTATTCTGTGCGCGGCGACCATCATTTCAACGATGCTGTATCTAAGCCTTTCCTGCTCGAAAAAATCGGGGAATTTCCTGAATATATCCGCCAGTTCTGTAAGGCACCGCTGCACGTCTCCCGTTTCTATGTACTCTATGAGCTTATGCTCGACCGCGAGTATCTCGAACACATCGTCGCTTGTGTCCGGCGCAATGTCGTCTATGTGCAATATCTTTCCGCCCTCCTTGCAGTGCAGCGCTTTGAGAGCTTCCTGATAAGACGTCATTATATCCTGGTCGCTGTGCACCTTTCCTATTCCCACCCTGAAGTCCATGTCGTATTTTTTCTCCATAGCGTTCACTATCTCTTCAAGGCAGGCTATGGCCTGTACCCGCTGCTGATAAGGGTCGTCAACGCTCTGCGCCATATAGACGACTACCCTGTCGAGCATAACCGGCCCTACGATGCATTTGTTCTTGCACTTAAGGCTGTCCTTAAAATACATGTAAAACTTCTGGCTCTGGGCCGCGTCGCCCAGCTGCTTGCCGCTGTCGTGCTCGCCTCTCCTTTTAAACGTCATTATAAATATGTATCCCGAGTCGTTTTGCATGTCGAAGAATTCCTTCTTATACCTGCCAATGTCCGTTTTGTGCGGCTGGGATAGTAAAAATGAATATATGAAGCCGTGCTCCACGACAGTCATCATCTTCTCTATCTTTTCTCTCGTCTCCAGCTCCTGGTCAAATTTCTTCCTTTCTTCATCGAGCTGGCGCGCTATGCGCGTTAAAGTCTCCACAAGGCTTGCTTTTTTTACCGGCTTTATGAGGTATTCGCTGACGCCCAGCTCTACCGCCTGCTTCGCGTATTCGAAATATTCGTAAACGGACACTATAACAAATTTAACGTCGTTATGTATCCTCTTTATCTCCTTAACCGCTTCAAGGCCGCTTATGCCAGGCATCTTTATATCGGTAAGTATTATGTCCGGCCGCATGGTCCTTGTCTTCTCTATTGCTTCCCTTCCTGATCTCGCAGTCTCGACAAGCTGTATATCCTTGAATTCTTTTTCAACGATATGCTTTACAGATTCTATGACTATCTGCTCGTCGTCGCATACCATAAGGGTGTACATATCTTTCAAACCTCCTTTGTCAGTTTGCCATGTTGGGAAGAGGAATCACCAGCGTTACTTTGGTTCCCTTGCCCGGTTCGCTTTCCACCGCTATCACGTCTTCGCAGTCAAAGAACAGCCTTAACCTCTGCACCACGTTATACAGGCCTATGCCGGTGGTATGTCCCGATTTTTCGCTCTCGAATCTATGGCATCCGAGTATCTTTTGCACCGTATCCTCGCTCATGCCTACCCCGTTGTCCTGAACGCTTATGTATGCGCTCTTTTCTCCCCTTTCAAGAGAAATGTATATCTCTCCTCCCAATTCCTTTTCTCCTATGCCGTGAATAGCCGCGTTCTCCACAAGCGGCTGTATAATAAGCGGCGGCACATCTATATCCAAAAGGCTGCAGTCTATATTGTAATCGAATCTGATGATATCTCCGAAGCGGACGTGAAACAGGTTGCTGTATGCCCGTACAGTGTCTATTTCGTCTTTTATCTTTACTTTTCTATCCAGGCTCTTTACATTATACCGGAAAATCTTCGCAATATCATCTAAGAAGTTCGACGTCCTTTCCGCGCCTTCCAATGTAGCAAGCTGTACGCCCGCGTTTAACGTATTGAACAGAAAATGCGGGTTTATCTGCATCTGCAGCGCTTTCATCTCCGCGTCGGCCAGCAGCGAGTGAATTTTTAAGTTTTCTATCTGCTGCTCGAGCAGCATGGATTCGGTATCGGCTTTGTTATGAAGCTCGTTTATGTATTTTCTTATGCTGTGCTTCATCGTATTGAACGCGTTCGCCATGACGCTTAATTCGTCCTCGGAATGCACCACCACGTCGTCGGCGTCAAAGTTGCCCTTCGACATTTCTTCCGCGGAATGCGCGAGTTTTATTATCGGCTTTGTCATGTTATACGCAAGATATGATATTACCATTACATTAAGCCCAATTACAGACAGCAGCAGCACGATGTTTGCCGTGCGCAGGTTGTTAAGGTCCTCCGACATGCTTAAGTATTGCGCCGTGTTCACGTCAAGTATGCTTAAGTTGAGCTTGTCTGCGAATGTCTGTATGTACCCGGTTATCTTGTTGGCCTCCGCATACCTTGTTATATATTCATCCGCGTCGTTTATGCCCTTGGCTTCCGCTGCCTTATCAGTTTCCTCGGTAAACGACTTCACCATATAGGCAATATCCTTGTATATCAAGTCGTCCTGGTTATATATGCCGTGCGATTCGTCAAACAGCTTCTTCGCTTTTTCTGTAAACGCGTCCCTGTACATGTAATAATTAAGAAGGCTGTCCGAATCGTCAGTCACGAGATAATCCGTAAGCTGCGTATTTACCTTGCGCATATCGTTTAAAAACTCTTCAAGCTCGACGTTTGCAGAAAACATATCGTCCATCTTCTCTATCGTGTTGCTTGAGAGGCCGAGAATAAAAATACTCGTAACGCTTGTAAGTATCGTCGTCAGCAGAAAAAATACTATAACCCTCGTTTTTATGCTGTTGAATAACTTTTTGCTTATCCTTTTCATAGCCTTACTTTTGTTTCTCGTCAGCGTTTATAGTTGTCACAATTTCCGTATCAATGTATACGCAGTCTGTCTGGAATGTATTTGCTGCGCTGCTTAATACCTGCACGCTTTTTTTGCCGGCGCTGTCACCGTTGCGGTCTATAACGCCGTATATCACGCCAATATCCATGTAGTATTTCATCTCTTCCGTGTAGTCGGTGCCTACTATCACTACCTCTCCGACGAGCGCGCGCCTTACTATTTCTTTAGCGGCGGCCATCGTGTCCTTATCATTCATGCAGAATATCACGTCCACTTCGGGATACTTGTAAAGTATGCTCTTAGTCAGGTCTTCCGCTCCAAGAAGGGCGTTGGTTCTCGAAGGCGTACAGAGAACGTTTATCTGCTTTCCGCCCTCAATTTCCTTTTTAAGCCCGCTGAGCATATTGTTGCTCTGCGCGTCAGTTCCGCTGCTTTCCTGGTCGGACAATATTACGGCGGCATTTACCTGCTTCTTGTCTCCGCCGGCCCGCGCTATCAGTTTCGCCGCCTGCTGCCCGTAATCGTAATAATTTGTGCCTACGTAATACAGACCGCTGCTGTCGACCGACTCGACATGCCCTACGACTATGTTTATTTCTCCCTTCGCCGCCGCCAGTATCGCGTCAAGATACTCGGGAGTGTTTTCACCGTTAACTATTATTCCGTCGACCTTTGATTTGTTCGCTATATTAATGTACTCCACTGTTTTGCTGCCGCTGTCCGGCTCAGAGATGATATGAACTTCGGTAGCGGTGTTATACGCCTTGCCCGCTTCTATAACTCCTTCTTTAAAATCCTGCCAGTATTTCTCGTCGCCGGAGTTTAATATCAGCGAAAAGTGTTTAAATCCGCTGCCCAGATCGTATGCGGCCTTATCGCCGTAAACGCTGTTCACTTTGTCAAAGAGATACAGTATAAACCCCGCCGATGATACGACCGCGATTATAAGCAATATCAGAACGATTTTATAAAGCCATTTCATTTTGCTGCAGCCTCTGTTAGTTTTTCTATGTCCTTCGTGCTCCTAAGCGATAAACAGACTATCGAATCATATATGCTCTCTTTGAAAAACTCCGTATTGAACAAAACGCCCGCCATGTTTATGCGCAGGTTGTCGCATATATCGCCGAGCGGCTTTTGCCTGCCGAGCCCGATTGCGATATCGTAGTTTTCCAAAACGCCGAAAAGCTCCTCCCCAAACTGCTTGCCCGCTATCTCGATGACCAGCATCTTTTCTTCACTTTGCCTGCGCTTTATCTTAAGGCCCAGCCCTAAAAAACTTACGGGGTTGGCGTTGATCGGTATAAGTGTATGCTCTATACCCGTCTTTCCAAGGTAACGCTCAACAGTTTCAATGGACTGCGCCCCAGCGCGCTGGTTTGTATCAATTATCAGCGTTGCGCACGGCTCGTCCTCAAGAATTTTTTTAAGCAGTATATAGCGGGATGTCTTAACTTCAATGCTGTCGTCGTACGTGATGATAGTCTCGCTAGAGCCGTTAATATTGCGCTTTTTAATTTTCATATACGCACCTGTTGTGAAATTAGCTATATTTTATCATAAAGCGTACTGAATATGCTAATTAAACTATAAACAGTAATATTAATGCTTTTTTAAGTAAAAATAATGCTTATACACACCCCAGCAAGCTTCATCTTGCTGGGGACCCCGTATCTACACCCCAGCAAGCCTCACCTTGCTGGGGACCCCGTATTTAAATGACAACAGCACTAAGCCGCAGCCTAGTGCGTTATCATCTTTCCCATACATTTACCCCTAAATCTTGGACTTTGATTTCGACCACATGTCGAACGCGACGGCGAACAGCACTATGAGACCTTTCGATACCTGCTGCAGGAAAACGTCCCAGCCTATTATCGACATGCCGTTGTTCATAACGCCCATTATAAAGCCGCCTACTATAGCGCCCCAGATGGTGCCTATGCCGCCGTAAGCGGACGCGCCGCCTATAAAGCACGCGCCTATAGCGTCAAGCTCATAGTTCTGTCCGGCGATAGGCGAAGCGGACATCGATCTTCCCGACGTAACGATGCCGGCTATTCCGGCAAGCAGTCCCATGTTCGCGTATACAAGGAACATCATTTTCTTCGTATTGACTCCGGAAAGCTCCGCCGCCTTTATATTGCCCCCCATAGCATAAAGGTGCCGTCCGGGTATCGTCTTGGTCGTAATAAAGGTATAGAGCGCAAACAGCACGGCGGCAATTATCAGTAATATCGGTATGCCTTCGTCCATTGCCAGCCAGTATGAGAAAATGTTGATGACTATAAAGAACGCAATCGCCTTTCCGATGACCGATTTAAGCGACGCTACTTCATACCCGCGCGACTTCTTGCTTTTTCTGTTCAATATCACAAACAATACATATGCGATGGAAAGTACAAGCCCGACAATCAGCGTCGTTACATTCAAAAACTCCGGCTTGTTCTTCAGGTTCAGAAAGTCGCCTATATGCAGAAAATCCGGCACGCTGTCTGGAGCAATATCGGGAAGCGAACCATTGCCTATAACTTCATAAACACCGCGCAGCGACAGCGTATTTCCCTTCAGTATGATGTTGTTAAGCCCGCGGAATACAAGCATGCCGCTTAGCGTTGTGATAAACGGCGGCACCTTGACAAAAGCTATCCAGAAGCCCTGCCACATACCGGCGGCAAGCCCCGTAATAATACTGAGTATAATAGCCAGCCAGTCGGGCAATCCATAATTCGTGGCCAAAAGACCTGACATAGCCCCAACCAAAGCGACGAGCGAGCCGACCGAAAGGTCGATGTTGCCGCCTGTTAAAATGCAGAGCATCATACCGATTGCCAGCACTATAACATATGTGTTTTGCCGTACCAGCATCGATACGTTTCTTGGCCAGATCAAGCTGCCGTTTGTCGCAAAGCCAAAAAACACGATGATTACCACCAGAGCAATAATCATTCCATATTGCCGCATGTTGCGGTTGACGAATTCTTTTACCTTGTACATTTTAATTCCCCCTGTCGCTTCTGTCTGAACTTTGTATGATTGTCGACATGATCCCCACCTGCGTAGCCTCTTCCGTTTTCATCTCACCGACGATCCTTCCTTCGTTCATGATATATAAGCGGTCTGTGATTCCCAGAATTTCCGGCAACTCGGAAGAAATCATGATGACGCATTTTCCTGCCTCTGCCAATTGTATGATTATCTTGTATATCTCATACTTTGCTCCTACGTCTATGCCCCTCGTAGGTTCGTCGAGTATAAGCACATCAGGATCGGCAAATATCCATTTGCTCAATACCACCTTCTGCTGGTTTCCTCCCGAAAGGTTGCCCACTTTCTGGAACACGCTTGACGACTTGATATTAAGCTTTTCCCGATAGTTCTTTCCAATCATGATCTCTTCGTCTTCGTTTACGACGAAATTTCGGGTAATCGCTTTCAAATTGGCGAGAGTGATGTTGCGTTTTATATCCTGTATAAGTATAAGACCCGCGGTTTTCCTGTCCTCGGTAACATAAACGATACCGTTTGCTATCGCATCGCTGACCTTGTGCAGCACAATCTCTTTACCGTCTTTAATCAGCGTACCGCTAATCTTTTTTCCATACGCCCTTCCAAAAACGCTCATCGCAAGTTCCGTCCTGCCCGCGCCCATCAGGCCTGCCAGGCCGATTATCTCGCCTTTGCGTACGTTGATGTTGACATGGTCAATGACGACCTTATCCTCATCGAGAGGATCGTGCACCACCCAATCCTTTATTTCAAATCCAATCTCGCCTATCTTTGCGCTGTGTCTGGGAAACCGGTCCATAAGCTCGCGGCCCACCATATCCCTTATAATTACGCCCTCGCTTACATGCTCGCTGTTATCAAGCGTTTCTATCGTTTTACCGTCACGCAGCACCGTTATGCTGTGCGCTATTTTTATTACTTCATGTATCTTATGCGAAATGAGTATGCACGTTAAGCCGTGCACTTCGTTAAGCGTCTGCAAAAGTGAGAGAAGGTGGTCGGAATCATCGTCGTTAAGCGCCGCAGTCGGCTCGTCGAGTATCAGCAGTTCGCAGTTTTTGGACAGCGCCTTGGCTATCTCGACAAGCTGTTGTTTACCAACGCCTATGTCCTTGACCCTCGTGGTATGCTTCTCTTTTAAGCCTACCTTTTCCATGAGCTCGACAGCTTTTTTGTTGGTCTCGTCCCAGTTTATAATGCCGTTTTTCGCTCTTTCGTTCCCCAGAAAAATGTTTTCCGCTATTGTCATATAAGGGCTCAATGCCAGTTCCTGATGGATAATGGCGATGCCCGCAGCTTCGCTTTCGCTTATGTTCCTAAACCTGCACTCCGTACCTTTAAAGATGATGTTGCCGGTATACGAGCCGTACGGGTGTATCCCGCTTAAAACGTTCATAAGCGTAGACTTGCCCGCACCGTTCTCTCCGACCAGCGCATGGATTTCGCCTTTTTTTACCTGAAAGGTAACATCTTTAAGAGCGACGACGCCAGGGAACTCTTTCGTAATATCGTCCATTTCCAGGATATACTCCGACATTCGATCACTCCTTG
>JAEZIZ010000014.1 GCA_023415915.1 Bacillota bacterium
ATTAAATCATCCAGATTCACGATCTCAAGTGTTTTTCTGTTCTCTTCATTCTTGTTAAGCAACCTCAATCACCCTATTTCATTGTACCAAAAAAACCAGCTCTACGCTGGCTTTTTTGACAGTCTGTTATCTGCATTATATAATTATAATGCAGATATTACAATCTTATTTAGAAAAAGAAAGGCTTATGCAATACATAAGCCAACGTGTCAAATAACCCCGTATGTCATTCCGAACGCAAGTGAGGAATCCCATGGAAAGTGTTTTAAAAGCAGGGGATTCTTCAGTCGCTGCGCTCCTTCTGAATGACAAAAGATACTTTATCGATCAGATGAACAGCGTAGCGTCCGACGTCTCGGCCGCTCCGAGGAACGACGCGACGCCCGCGTATTCTATGCCGTCTATAAGTTCCTCCCTGTGTATGCCCATTACGTCCATAGACATAGTGCACGCCACCAGCTTCACGCCGTTTTTTATAGCCTGTTCAATAAGCGAGTCGAGCGACGCCACGTTTTTCTTCTTCATTATGCCTCTCATCATGGCGCTGCCCATGCCCAGCATGTTCATCTTGGAAAGTTTGAGCTTGCCTGAGCCCCTGGGCATCATCGCGCCGAACATCTTTTCTATTAAAGTCTTTTTAACGGCCGACTTCTCGCGTTTGCGCAGTATGTTGAGCCCCCAGAAAGTGAAGAACATCGTAACCTTCCTGCCCATGGCCGCCGCCCCGTTCGCTATTATGAAGCTTGCGAGCGCCTTATCGAGGTCTCCGCTGAACACTACCATCGCCTTGTCGTCATACGATTTGGCAGCCGTACCGCAGTCCTGCCCGGCGCAGCCCTTCTTTATCCATACGGAAAAACCGTTTTCCGTCTTTTCGCCCTTTAAATACGTGTTCTTCGTGCGGATACACCACGCAGCGGCATCCGAGAAAAACCCCGGGTCGGTAGCGGTTATGTTTATCACGTCGCCGTCTTTAGCATTGCTTATCGCCTCATACAGCTTCATCACCGGCCCCGGGCATTGCAGCCCGCACGCGTCGACCTTTATAGTATCGGCAGGCGTCGCAGCTACCGTGTTTGCCGCCGCCTGCTTGGGTATCGACTTGTTTTTTACCGCGCCGTAATCCTTGCTTACCACCTTATACGTCGTAAATCCTCCCGCGAGGTTCTTTACGTTATTAAAGCCGTTTTGCATCATTATCCTTGCCGCGATATACGAGCGCAGCCCCACAGCGCAGTGCACTACGTACATCTTATCCTTGTCGAGCGTATCAAGCTTATCCCTTAAGCTGTCCAGCTGTATGTTGATGCTGCCCTCTATCGCGCCCGCCTCACGCTCTGCGGGCGTCCTTACGTCGAGTATTACCGCGTCCTTTAGCTTTTTTAATTCCTCCACCGTTATATTGTCAACGTTGCCCGACAGTATGTTTTCCGCCGAATACGCCGCTATGTTAACCGGGTCCTTTGCCGACGAATATGGGGGCGCGTAGCAGAGCTCCGTCTCTTCGAGGTCGTATACCGTCGCGCCGAACCGTATCGCCGTCGCTATCACGTCTATGCGCTTATCGACGCCCTTGTAACCCACAGCCTGCGCGCCCAGCACTTTTCCGTCCTTTGCGAATATCAGCTTTAATGTAAGCGGCATGCCGCCTGGGTAATATCCGGCATGGGAGAGCGGATGCACTATAGTTATTTTATAATCGTCATTCAGCTTTTTGCCCGAAGCTTTGAGCTGGCGCTCGTTAAGCCCGGTGCACGCTGCAGTAATATCGAACACCTTCACAACAGACGAGCCTTCGGTACCTTTGTATCTCCTGCCCATGCCGCATATGTTGTCGGCAGCCATACGCCCCATCTTATTGGCCGGGCCTGCCAAGGGTATCATAACTTCTTCGCCGCTTATGAAGTTTTTCACCTGTACCGCGTCGCCCACGGCGTATATATTTTCGTCCGACGTCTTTAGCGTTTCGTCGACGACTATGCCGCCGTGCCTGCCCAGCTCAAGTCCGCAGTCCCTTGCAAGCTCCGAATTCGGCCTTACGCCTATGGAAAGTACTGCAAAGTCGGCCGGTATTCGACTTTTGTCCGTCAGCACGGCAAAACCGCCCTTGCCGTCCTCAAACCCCTGAACGCCTTCGCCCAGCACAAGCTTTACGCCGTTGTCCGCAAGGTGCTTATGAACGATCTGCGCCATATCAAAATCGAGATTGGACATTACCTGGTTCATCGCGTCGACCAGCGTCACGGCTAGCCCTGAGTGCACTAGGTTTTCCGCCATCTCCACGCCAATGAAGCCTCCGCCCACCACCACGGCGGATTTTGCGTCCAGTTCCTTTATGGCCGCGGCTATGCCGTCCATATCGGGTATAGTCCACAGCCTATAAACCTTATCGCTTTCTATTCCGGGTATATGCGGCACAATAGGGCTCGAGCCGGGCGAGAGCACAAGCGTATCGTAGCTCTCGGCATACGTTTTGCCTTCGCTCTCCACCGTAACGGTCTTTGCATTGCGGTCTATAGATTTCACTTCGCTGTTCACCCGCACATCGACGTTAAACCTCGCTCTAAAGGATTCGGGCGTCTGCAGCAGCAGGTTTTCCCTTTTTTCTATCACTCCGCCGATATAGTACGGCAAACCGCAGTTCGCGAACGATATGTACGGCCCGCGTTCGAACATTATTATCTTCGCGCTTTCATCAAGCCTTCTTAGACGGGCCGCGCAGCTCGCCCCTCCGGCTACTCCCCCAACTATAAGCACTTTCTTTGCCATACCGGCACCTCCTGAATTTAAACGCAACTGTTTTTACACCCCATATAGCCTTTGCTTTATGGGGACCCCGTGATTAACGCAAAACGCTGTCCATTGAGCGGCGTTTTTTACATTTTATTTAACGCCATGCTTATATTATCTCCTTTTGTCGCGCTTGCGCTGCGGCGAAAACTTTTTGAAAAATCTATTTATACCAGTATAATTCAAATGATAACATCTTTATGTGACATAATCACAGGAATAAAAGAATCAGACAAAAACAAGAAAAATGCGTCTGGATGCGTTGAATATATTAACAGTTTATTATATCGCAAACAAGCGCAAAATATTATTGAAGATATTTTAGCCGACGGCAATAAAAAGGAAAGGAGCGTCGAAGATGTCATCAAAATATAGAAATTTAAGCCCGGAGCATCCATGGACAAAATTTAAAATGGAATGCGCGCAGGAGATAGGCCGTCTTAACTATTGCAAAGAGTTCAACGACGAGTATAAAGGCGACGTACCCGCCAAAATAAACGGAGCGCAGGGCGGGCCGATAGGCGGGCAGATGGTCAAAAAGATGATCGAAATGGCGGAGAAAAGCTTAGGCGGTTAAGGCTTACTGAAAGCATTGATTTTAAAAATCTTATATCATCACCCCTCCAAGCGGAGTGATTTTTTTACCTTTATTAAGTACTTTTTTTACTTTTAGCTCTTGTAATAGCATTTATCATATGATATATTTTATGGTACTAATTCTCATTTATGGGAGGGCAAGCCGGACATAATGTACGATACCCCATCTTAAAGATGGCGTATCGTACAATATGTCCGGCTTGCCTTAACATTACCGTGAGCGCCACGGAACATAAGTTTGTATAAAACGCGAGTTATCCACATTTTTTGTGGGTAACTCGCGTTTTATTGTGGATAAGCGTACTGATATACGATATTCTGCGCCCTGTTTACGCATAAAAAAGGTCAACAAAGCGTTACGCTCTTTCCCGCCGAGAGCAGATATATCACGCTTTCCTTAACGGGCATGCCTGTGATGGCATTAAGAGCCTTCGCGTATATGTTAAGCTGAAGCCGGTATTTTTCCGCCGCGTCGCGCTCCTGCCCGGGCGCTACCCTGTCCGTCTTATAATCTACGACGACCCAGTTTCCGTCTTCTATAAAGCACATGTCAATAACGCCCTGCACCATCACGCTCTCATCCGAGTCCGCGAGCCCAAGCTCCCTCGCGCTCATCGCAAGGCAGAACGGAGCTTCAACCAGCCGCCGGGGCGAAAGCCTGGCGCGCTGCGCTATGTCGCTTTCAAGAAACGCGGCTATGCTGCGCGCGTCAATAAATTCCGCCTTCTCTTCGGGTATGACTGCCTTAAGCTCTTTAAGACAAGCAATCACTTCCTCCTCGCTTCTTTTCTCAAGCCCGATTTTCTGCAACGCTTTGTGCGTAAGCGTACCACGTTCCGCCGCGGAGATATCGTCGTCGCCGGGAAAATAGACGCGCTTAAAAGTTTCCTTCTCGTGCAGCCGCTTTAACGCCGACACGCTTACCTTGGAGGGAACGCCAAGGTCGGCGGCATGCTCGTATTCCGTGAACACATCCGGCGCACAGGCGCATGCCGCCGTATCGAGCAGCATATCGAGCCGCTGCCCGCGGCTCAAAGCTTCTCCCCCGCCCGGCTCTTCGCGCATGGTCCGCACGAATCCGTTTATATCCTTGCCCGTGCGCGCGCACATCATCGCAAGCGCGGGCATAACAAGGTCGAAATACGTACTGGCTTCAAACTGCCAGCCCGGCGCTTTTTTCTCCAGCCACTTGTCTTTCATTTCTCCCGCGCCGAGTATCGCGAGCCTTGCGGACGCGCGCGTCATGCCCACATAGAGCAGCCGTATTGTTTCGGATATCGTCTCGCGGCGCATGCCGCGCGCGGTTGCCTGCCTGTGCAGCGTGGGAGTGCGCACGCGCGACTTTTCGTCTATTATGTCGAGCGCCAGCCCCAGCTCCCTGCCCACTAGCACCGGTCCGTTTGTGTCGCGCTGGTTTATCATCTTGTGCATGCCCGAGAGTATCACAGCGGGGAACTCGAGCCCTTTTGACTTGTGTATCGTAGTTAAATATACGGCGTCAACATCGCCCGGTTTTTGCTGCTGCTTTGCCCCTATCTTTGAAGCATAGGCTATTATATCGCACAGCCGCGCGTCCTTCATCGCCGACGCGGCCGCTATAAACGAGCTTATTGCGGCGTCGCTTGCCGCCCCTCCCGGCGAAGTAAGCGCATATTCCGAAAACTCCGCTTCCCGCTTTATGCGCATCAGGAAGTCGGGCAGCTTCAGCGACTGCGACAGCAGCCGGAAGCGCTCTATCTCGCCAAAGAAACCTTTAAGCTTTTTTCCGAGTTCGCCGCCGCCGCTGTATGCAGTCGCCGCGCGGTAAAAACTTCTGTCCTCATCCCGTGCGTCCGCCAGCCGTATAGAGGCAAGCTCCGGCTCGGTAAAGCCGAAATGGGGATATCTCATAACGCTGAGCAGCGCCGTGTCGCTTCCCGGGCTGTCTATAAGCGAAAGCAGGTTTATAAACACCCCGAGCTCGCTGAACTTTACGTCGGTGCCGTCCGCTCCGCTTACCACCGGTATGCCGGAATCCGAAAGCGCCTTGGCAAGCTGCCTGCCCGACGTCGACACCTCGGGGCGCAGCACAGCTATATCCTTGTACCGGTACCCTTGGGCGACGAGCTCCTTTATATACGCCGCCACCGCCGAGCCTTCAGCTTTAATGCTCTCCCTGCCCTCGCTGTCCGCAAACACTATCTCCGCAAACCCTTCTCCCTCAAGGCCCGCTTCAAGCGCCTGTCCGCCCGCGTACTCCACGCCGCCCGCCTCGGCGGACATCATGCATGCCATTACGCCGTTTATGAAGTCTATAACGCCCGGCTGGCTGCGGTAATTGACGTTCATCTCAACGAGTCCCGAGCCTTTGAGCTCTTCGCACCGGGATATCAGCAGCTTCGGGTTGGACTCGCGGAACATGTATATGCACTGCTTCACGTCGCCTACTATAAAATCGTTGGAATCGCGCCGCACCTTTTCGAGTATAGCGCACTGCACGTCGTTTATGTCCTGATATTCGTCCACGAACACATGCGCGTACCTCTCGCGGTATCTTGCGGCTATTCCAGGAACCATCAGGCATTTGAGCGCGAAATGTATCAGGTCGTCGTGGTCGAGCACGTTTCTGCGCTTTTTTAACGCAGCGTACCTGTTCATAAAATCCCTTGTAAGCTCTATGAACGCACGGGCGTCGCCGCGCACGGCCGCAAGCTCGCCCGCTACTTTGGCGTAAAAGTCCCCTTCGTACGCGTAAAGCTCTTCAAAGCACTTGTTTGCCCTGTTCGTCAGCGTTTTGCTCTCCCTGTTCGGCGCTCCCTTCACTTTAGAGCTTATGTGCTCCGCTTTGGGTATAAATACGCTGTGTATGTCGAGGCTGCCGGCGCAGCGCAGTATAGCTTCGCGCTGCCGCTCGCTTATATCCGCTTCCGCTGCAAACCCGCGCATGCGCCAAATTTCCGACCGCTCGGCAAGGTGAAGCGACGCGGCCGCTGTTGCCTCCGATACCGCGAGCTTATACTGCGCAAACAGCGTTTCTATGAACGCAGCAGAATCAAAATGCTCCGACGCTTCGTCGAGCCACTTTTGCGGCTCCTTCTGGCTGATTACGCGGTCATATATTGTAAACGCCGTGTCTTTAATGCGCTGCAAGTCTCCGCGCGGCGCGAACCTTTCAATAAAGCCCGAAAAAGCCGGCTCCCTCGCAAGCGCTTCCGCGGCGTCGTCCATCGCCCGCTCCTTCATCGCGGCTATCGCGGCTTCGTCCGCCACTGCAAACGTGGGGCTTAAGCCCGCCTGCTCGAAGTTGTCCCTTATTACGCGGCCGCAGAACGAATGTATCGTGGATATATCGGCAAACGCGCACTTTTCGGCCTGCGCGGCCAGCCGCTGTCCGCCAGCCTCCTGCAGCCTGCGGAATATACGCTCCTTCATTTCGCCAGCCGCCAAGTTGGTGAACGTAACTATAAGCATGCGCTCAATGTCTTCGCCCTCTTCTATGAGCCGGAGTACGCGCTCTGCAAGCACGCTCGTCTTGCCGCTGCCCGCCGCCGCCGATACGGCTACGCTGCAGCCCCGCATGTCTATCGCTCTTTGCTGCCTGTCATTCCACATCGGCCGCGCCTCCTTCCTCACGTAAGAAAAGCGCCTGCGCTTCACCTATCTGCTGGGAAGCGTTGCCCTCATACCCAGGGTCCATCATGCACACGCTGCCGTACGCGCAATAATCGCATACGTCCGCGCCCGACGTACCGACGATTGGGTTTATAGCGTTGTCTCCCGAATACATGCCCTCAGCGGCGCGCCTTATCAGCTCGTCAGTATACTCGGTAAGCCGCCGCAGTTCGCACTCGTCGAAGTGCCTTGCGCTGCTCTTGAGTTCCCCGGATATTTTAAGCGCCTGGTCTATCGCAACAAAGCTGCCGTCCTCGTTCACCGCGCTAAGTGCCGACAGCGCCTCCGCGTCGCGCAAAGAAAGCCCGGTAAGCCTTGAATCCCTTGCGACTTCGCGTTCGCTTGCTTTGTAAGCGTCGCCTATTCTCATGTAATACCCGCCCGCAGGTTTTAAGTTCTCCCCCCGCGCTTCGAGCAGCCGCTGTGCCGCACGTATGTATAAAGGCAGCTGTATGCTTACGCCTCCTGTAAAATCCTTAAGCGAAAAGCCGGTGGAAGAGGATTTATAGTCCACGACGCGGAAATACCCGTCCGCCACGTCTATCCTGTCTATCTTGCCCGTTATCTCCACTTCGCCGAATTCGGTATCTACCGCGTAACCCGAAAAATCCTGCTCGCTCAAAAAAGCCCTTGCCCTGCTGCCTAAAAAATGCGACCTTATCCTTAAAGCCGTGTTGACGAGCTCTTTTTTGAGCAGCTCAAGCCGCAGCGCGAACCGCTCGTCGCTTTTAAGCTTGCCGTCTTCGTGCACCTCGGCGGCCTTCAACGCGGCGGCGGTCATACGGGCTTCCGTATCGGCCTCGGACAGCTCCTTTATATCCGCGCCGTCCTCGAGCAGCGCTTTAACGAACATATCGAGCGCTAAGTGCATGTAAGTCCCTATATCCACCCTGTCGTTAGTGTAATCGCGCTCCTGCTCCGCCTTCAGGCCGAAATCAAGAAAGTGCTTAAACGGGCACTTATAATAGTCCTCTATTCTAGTCGCGCTGCAGCGTATGCCCCCGTACAGCCTTACAGCGTCTTCTTTGGCAACGGGCTCCGCCGCGTTGGTGCGCAGCAGCATGCGCCGCGCCTTATCGCGCCATCCCGGAGTTTTCAGCATCAAAGAGCACATGCCGGCAAGCCTTCCGTCCGTCTCGCCGCCCGCCAGCACGTCCGCCATAGCGCCTAATACCCTCGCTTGCGCCCCCGCTGCCGAAGAATACTCAGGCTGCGTGCATGCCGAAAGCCTTGGGAACAGCCTCTTTATCCTGTCTATAAGCACGGACGGCTGTCCCGTTTGCGCGTTGTGGCTTATATACAGTTTCTTTTTCGGCTTGGAGAGAGCGGTATAAACCTTGAGCTTTTCCTCCGACGCGTCGTATACGCCTAAATTAAGCCCCGCTTCAAACAGCGTTTCCCGCTCGCTGCGCGATAACAGCCCGGAGCCGTCGTCCTTCGCGGGCCATACGCCGTCGTGCATGCCCGCAGCGAACAGCACCTCCACGCCGGGCAGCCGCGCTACCGATATGTCGTATATGCGCACCTCGTCGGTGGTGGGCGGTATCAGCGCTATCTTGGTATTGCCAAACGCCGTCTTTAAAAGCCTGCTCAGCGCGCGCGGCTCAACTCGTTCGTCGCCGAAAACCTGCGCCATGCCGTCAAGCGTTTCGAGTGACTTTTCATACACCTGGGCAAAATACTCCTGCTCTAATCGCGCGTCCTTCCCAAGGTTTTCACGCAGCGCGTCGAGCTTTTGCTCCGCGCCGCATTCGTTTAGAAACCGCTTTACAGCCTCTATCTGCCGGTGCGCGGTCTCCTGCGCAATGCCTTTTTCCAGCCTAAAGAGAGGCTCCATCGCTTTGCGCCGCAATGCTTCCGTCTCGCCGCTTCCGCGGTAAAATGCGCTCATATAGTGCCAGCCGCGCAGCGCGTATTTCCTGGCGTACTTTTTAAGGCTGGCGCGCTCCTCAAACCCGAGCGGCGAATAGACGCTGTAAACATACCCTTCCACTGCGTCCGCGTCGCCCGCCGCGGCTGCAAGCGCGTCGTGCAGAAACTCAAAAAACGTATTGTCCGCGAGCGTACGGCGCTCGTCGTAGAAGTACGGTATGTTGCATTCGGCAAACTTAGCTTTTATCGCGGGCAGGTATGCGTCTATGCCGCCCACGGTTATCGCGATGTCCCGAAAGCGCCTGCCCTCCTTTATCTCCTTTAATATGCCCGAGGCTATCATTTCCACCTCGGCCTCGAGGCTCTGCGCCTGCAGCAGTATTATGCCTTTTACCTCGCCGCCGTAAGGCTTATAAGGATATCTATACAGGTTCGCTTCCAGATAAGCAAGCTCGGCGCAGTCGTATCGCCCCGTTTCGGTAGCATTCCTTACTGTCACGTGCTTACCGCTTTTTTTCGCGGCTTCTATAAAACGCCGCATATCCTCCTGCTCGGAATAAAAGAGGTCGCCCTCCTCCTCGCTGCCGCTTCTAAACGCGGCCGTCACGTCTTTGCTTAGATATATGACCTCTGCCAGAAAATCGAGCACCGCGGGCGAAGCGCTGTCCAAACCGTCTATTACGACGTGCGCGCCATGAAGGAACTCCGCGCGGGGCGCCGCGGCGGCTGCCATCGCGTACATGTCGGATACGTCCGGCCTGCCTCCGCAAAGCTTTATATACCGCTCGTAAACATGCGCTACGTTTAATAGCTTCTTTTTAAGCTCTCCGTCCTTTAAGCCCTCGGCCGCGGCTCTTAAGCTTTCCGGCGTCTGGCAGTAGCTCTTAAGCCTTGTCATCAGCGCGGCCGTACAGTCCTCGAGCCCGCTTATGTCCCCGAACGCCTCTCCCTCGAGCGCGCGGCTCAAATACAGCGCTTTCTGGGCGTTGGAAATAAAAGAAACGCTGCCGGCGTCTTCGAGCACCTTAAAAGCGAGACGCTGAACGCTCATTACCTCGAGCCCGAGTATGCCTTTTACGCGGCACTGCTCCATTATGTTTTTTTCCGTCTCGAATGTGAGCTGTCCGGGAACGATAACTATGACCTTGGAAAACGGGTCTTTAATAAAGCCCGCTATAAGCTTCATCAAAACGCGGCTCTTGCCGCTTCCCGACCTTCCGGTCAGCACCGTCACGCTCATACCAAAACCCCTGTATCCGAACGCCTTTTGACGCGCATGGCAAAAGGCATTGCGATTTATATGCCCGTAAGCTCTTTAAATTTAACTGAATAGTTCTTATTGCCGCCCCGGCAAGTTAGACTCGCCGGGGCGCTGATAATAATTCCAAGTGATTATATTATACCGTGTGAACTTAAAAATGGACATGACATGTCCGAAAATAAAAAAAGCCACTTATGCAGCGGCTCTGATTACCTCCCTAATTATCCTCTTACGAGATAATTCAGGAGCAGGCTTAAATCCTCAGGTTCCGAAACCAAAAGCTCTATTTCGCCTATTTTGGCTTCCGAGAACATCTGCGTCAGCATAATGTACTGGCACAGAGTGGATTTTAAATTCAGCCTGTCGCCTTCCGAAGTAACCAGTTCTACCTTGCCCTTGCATTTTTGAAGCATTTCAAAAAACTTTTGCGGCTGGGTAATGTTCTTGATCTTCATGTGAATTCCTCCTGTATATTATTTAGCGAACTTGCCGCTATGTATGAAATATAACACACCCCGCGCTCGCCTGTCAATCGCCCGTCATCCTTTTTCAGGCATAAATTAACGCAATTTAAACGGTTTTTGCCGTTTCAATGCCGAGAAGCTTCGCAAGCCTTGCGTTTCGAGCGGACAGCTTTTTCGTTACGCGCTTTTCTCCGCTTAAATACGCCAGCAGCACCGCGGTAAGGCCTTGGGCGAGGTTATGCCTGTCACCCGCGGCAAGAGCAAGAGCTTGCTTTGCTTTATCGGCGTTTTTCTCCCCGCCCGCAAGCAGCAGCGCTATCGCGTACGTGTTTATTACGTACCCCGCGCGCGCGTGGGATAGCAGCTGGGCAGCCTTTTCGTACTGCCCGAGCAGTATGTGAGCCCATGCTATCTTCTCGCTGATGTGCCACGTGTTCCTTTTTCTGTCGGCGCATTTATCCACCACGCTTTTCGACGCGTTTAGGAAGTAGACGGCTTTCTTCGCCTGCGAAGCGGCTTTGTCAGCTTCGCCTTCCGCAAGCAATATAAAGGCCTGCGCGCAGTACGCGCACCCTATGCGGTAAAGCTTTTCCACCGGCGACCTCGTCCATTTCTTAACCTCGCCTGAAAGCGCCGCGGTATCCAGCCTCGAAAGCGGCATGTCCGTTTCCGCGGCGAAGCACTTTTCAAGGTTCTCCCTCGCGCTCTCAATGTCCATCTTGGATATGGGCTTTATTAGAACAATCGGTTGTTTACCCGCTATTTTCGAGAGGAAGTACTCGTGTACGGGCAAAGCGGCGTCCTCGAGATAGTAGCCGCCCAGCACGAACAGCGCTTTTGAGTACTCGCGGCGGCTTGCCTCTTTTGCGTGCTCGTCCTCCAGCGATTCGTATACCGCTATCGCGCTTGCAAGATGCTCCTCGCCCACCTCCCGTATCTCGCGCAGCAGCCGCGCCTCGCTCTCGCCGTAAGAGTGCTTGCCGAACAAAAGGTAAGGCGCCTGCTTCTCTATGATAAGCTTGCCCTTGCGGTAGTTGTTGTGCACGCTCTGCGGATAAATTTCTATAGCTCGGCCGAGCCATTCGTTGGCCTTTTCTATCTGTTCTTCAAGGTTCTCATCGCGCCGCTCGCCGGGCCGCGTCAGTTCGTGCACATTAGAGTAATACCTGTACGCAAGCGCAGAGGCGCACCGTGCGCCGTCCTCTATCTCGGCGCCCCTTAGCAGAAACCGCTCGCAGTACTCCCTGTACTGCCTCGCTATATCGAGTTTCTTTTTCTCGCTTTCCCTTATCTTGAGCGTTACCGCCATCTTGCTGCACGCAATCCCCAGCCGGTAGAGTATCTCAGGGCTGTTCCAGTAAAGGCTGTTTGCGCTTACCCCGCTCAAAGGCGCGAACACATTCAGCGCCGCCTTGTAATCCTGTTTACCGATAAGCGTGTCAAGCGTCTTAAGCTTTCTTGAGGATTCGCAGACTTCCTCGCACTCGCTTTGCTCAGAGAGCACTACCACCGGCGCAAGCCCGTCATTACCCAGCCAGCCCTTCATCCTCGCCAGAGCACGCACCTGCGCAGAAAGATACCCGCTTTCGATGCCCGAGTGCCTGACCGCTTCAAACACGAGCTTTATCGCGTCGTCGCTTATATCATACGATTTGAGTTTCAGCGATACCGCGCTTACAGCCGCGTTGTCGTTACCCGCGATATAGCCAAGGCACGCTTTTATGCGGCCAAGCTGTTCGCCGTACGCCGGAAACGCCGCTTTGAAATGCTCTAAGTATTTGCCCTTAAGCCGGTAAGTGGTGGACGCGTTCCTGTCAAAGAACGCCGTGAAAAGATACATAAGAACAGCTCCTTTGAAATCTCGTTGGACCCTGGTGCTGCTGCGTTATGATGCTTGGGAATTATGTCATATTTTGTCGGATACAGTATAGCACTTTTATTTTTGTTGAGCAATGCGAATTCACAAATGGTTTACGTTTTTGTTAGCCGTGCGTCTTTTATTATCTAAAAAAGTGGTATATAATCTGATACGGTAAATACCCCCAATTTTTTGGGGTCAGGAGTAAATGATGAAATATTCTGTTGTCGTGCCGACGTTTAACGAACAGGAAGTGCTCCCGCTGTCGTACCCGCGCCTTAAGAGCGTGATGGACGCATTAGGCGATTACGAGCTTATATTCGTAAACGACGGTTCGAGAGACGACACTCTTAAGCTTTTGAAGGATATCGCGGCGAATGACAGAAACGTAAAGGTGATAAGTTTCTCGCGCAACTTCGGCCATCAGGAAGCCGTATCGGCCGGCATGGCCGCAAGCAGCGGCGAGGCCGTAATAATAATCGACTGCGATTTGCAGGACCCGCCCGAGGTCATACCCAGTATGGTCGAAAAGTGGAAAGCGGGCGCCGACATTGTTTACGGCCAGCGCATAAAGCGCAAGGGCGAAACATTCTTTAAGAAGTTTACGGCATGGGCTTACTATAAGATACTGAAAATTCTGGGCGGCCAGTACATTCCCGAAAACACCGGCGATTTCCGGCTTATAGACAGGAAGGTGTGCGATACGCTAAACTCTATGCCCGAAAGGAACCGCTTCCTGCGCGGCATGGCCGCGTGGTCGGGCTTTAAGGCGGAGCCTCTCGAATTTGTGCGCGAAGAACGCGCCGCGGGCAAGACGAAATACTCTATGAAAAAGATGCTGAAACTGGCGGGCGACGGCATTACGTCTTTTTCCAACAGGCCGCTTAAGCTCCCGCTCGTTACAGGCGTTTTGCTTCTGATACTCTCGCTTGCATATCTCGTGGCGTCGATAATACTCGCGTGCCTCGAGGTTTTTGCGTATATACATATACTGTTCGCAATAGCGTTCGTATTTATCGCAGCGCTTTTCATTTGTCTCGGCATTTTCGGGCTTTACCTGGGAAGAATATATGACGAAGCAAAGGCGCGCCCCGTTTACATAATAGACGAAAAGATAAATTTCTAAAAAAGCCGCGGGGCTTTGAGTCTAAAAATA
This sequence comes from Bacillota bacterium, assembly GCA_023415915.1. GTDB lineage: Bacteria > Bacillota > Clostridia > Christensenellales > SZUA-584 > DTFZ01. Next base: position 13,650 of record JAEZIZ010000014.1, read on the forward strand.
ATACATCTATGCAATGGAGGCAAACATGACCGATCCAAGACTTAACAAACTGGCCGATATAATAATCAACTATTCGCTTAATATGCAAAAAGGCGAAAAGATACTTATCGAGACTACCGACTGCGGAGACGAGATGGCAAAAGCGCTGGTTAACAAAGCGTACGAGGCGGGCGCAATACCGCTTGTTCACACGTTCTATATGTCGGTGCGTCGCGCCATAATAATGGGCCTTGACGAAAAGTCCGTTGAGGAGTGGACGAAATACGACGAAGACAAGATGAAGGGCATGGACGCTTACGTATCTGTGCGCGGCAATTACAACAACTTAGAGCTCATAGACGTGCCGCACGACAAGATGCATTTGTATGAGTCCGTATACTACAAGCGCGTGCATTTCGGGGTGCGCATACCTGACAAGAAGTGGGTCGTGCTGCGCTATCCCAACCCCTCGATGGCTCAGCTTGCCGATATGAGCACCGAGGAGTTCGAGGATTTCTATTTCAACGTCTGCACGCTCGACTACGCCAAGATGGACAGGGCAATGGACGCATTGAAAGCGCGTATGGAGCGTGCGGACCAGGTGCACATAAAAGGCGTGAACACAGACCTTAAGTTCTCGATAAAGGGCATACCCGTTATAAAATGCTCGGGGCATATGAACCTTCCGGACGGCGAAATATATACCGCGCCGGTAAAGAACAGCGTCAACGGCCGTATAACATACAACACCCCGTCGATTGAGAGCGGATTCAGGTACGAGAATATATCTTTCGAGTTCAAAGACGGCAAAATTGTGGACGCCAAAGCTAACGACACGGAGCGCGTAAACCGCATGCTGGATATCGACGAAGGCGCAAGGTATGTGGGCGAGTTCGCGTTCGGCGTAAACCCGTATATCAAAAAGCCTATGTGCGACACGCTGTTCGACGAGAAGATAGCGGGCTCGATACATTTCACGCCGGGCACGGCTTACAAGGACGCTTACAACGGCAACAACAGCGCGCAGCATTGGGACCTCGTTTATATACAGCGCCCCGAGTACGGCGGCGGCGAGATATACTTCGACGGCGAACTTATACGCAAGGACGGAGTGTTCGTGCCCGACGACTTAAAGTGCCTTAACGAAGAGAATCTAAAATAGAGGATCGAATATGAAGCGGCTGCATAAAGCCGCTTTTTTTATGCCGCGCTATGTAATAAAATCACTTTCTTTTTCCGCGTTTTATGGTATCTATAATAAAAAATCCGCTAAGGAGACGTGTATGCGAAAAATAATCGCCGCTTTAATAGCGTTTGCGTTCATAATACCTCTTTACGCCTGCGCCGCTCCGGGCGATAAGCAGGAGGAAGCCGCTGAGCCAGCCTACAAGACATTAAGCCCCGAAGACGCCAAAGAGCTTATTGGAACCAAAGGCGTATTCCTTGTGGACGTAAGGACGCCGGAGGAGTACCTTGACGGCCATATACCGCAGTCTTTGCTGCTGCCGCAGGACGAAATACAGCAAAAGGCGCTGGAAGTGCTGCCCGATAAGTATGCCACAGTAATAGTATACTGCCGCAGCGGGAGGCGCAGCGCGCTCGCGGCAAAAGAGCTTATTGGCCTGGGCTACAAATGCGTGTACGACTTGGGCGGCATACTTGACTGGCCTTACGATACGGTTAAAGGGGAGCAGCAGGCTTAAGTCAGCTTGGCGGATACCTGTACTCCCTTTTAGCAAGCCTTTTATGCCTCTTCCGTTATCAAAACTCCAGCTACCTTAACGCTCGTAGCCGCTGCAAGCATATGCCCCGGTCTTCTATGACACCTCATATATCACTGCTTAAAGGAATATACTGTACCGGGAGGCGGCGTTATGCAAAAAAAAGATAAATTACTTAAGCTGGCTTACCCGGTAGCTTTCGTAATAGCTATAGTAAACCTTTGTTTTGGGTTCGCAGACGCTTCCGGCGCGTGGTATAAAGGCCTTAATAAGCCCGCGTTCCAGC
>JAEZIZ010000015.1 GCA_023415915.1 Bacillota bacterium
AACCCAACACGTTTCTTCGCTGCCATAGCTCTTTTCCGCCTTTTCCGTTACTATGGCAACATTCTACACCCGGCATTGGCCTATTTTACGGACTTGTCATTGATGATTCATCCTAATAGCCATATAAAATTAAAACTCATTGTACCTGTTATACCCCATTACCGCTCCGTCGAAATTGCAACGTCATGTCGTTTACTTGATGCGATAATATTCCACATACCAGTCCGCAAATTTCTGCAGGCCTTCCTCAATAGCTGTTTTTGGCTCAAACCCGACTGCTTTCTGCAGCAGATCGACAGATGCGCACGTCATAGGCACGTCTCCGGGCTGAACCGGCAAATATACTTTGCTGAAAACTATCTCTCTGCCGGCGGCTTTCGTCAGACATTTCTCCAATTTCTCAATAAAGCTCATCAATTTAACCGGCGTGTTGTTCCCAATATTATAGATTTCATGGGGAACCGTACCGGCAGGAGGATTGCCGAGTATTTGTATTATGCCTTCAACAATATCGTCAATGTAGGTAAAATCCCGGTACAAGTCGTTTTCAAAGTCACCGTTGTTGAAAACCTTTATCGGTTCGCCTGCAAAATACCTGTTTGTAAAATCAAAATACGCCATATCAGGGCGGCCGTATGGACCGTAAACCGTAAAAAAGCGAAGCCCGGTAGCGGGTATTTTATAAAGGTAGCTGTAAGTATACGCTATCAATTCATTGGACTTTTTGGTTGCGGCGTATAATGATATGGGTTTGTCGACAAAATCCGTCTCTGAAAACGGCACCTTGTTGCTTTGCCCATAAACCGAACTTGAAGAGGCATATACGAGATGGCTGACTGTATAACGTCTGCAGGCCTCAAGTATGTTATAAAAGCCAGTTATATTGCTTGTAATATACGAGTCGGGATTTTCAAGAGAATATCTTACACCCGCCTGTGCCGCCAGGTTTATTGCTATATCGGGTTTATATTCTCGGAAAACATTTAGAACCGTATCTTTATCTGAAATATCCCCTTTAAGGAACGTAAACTGCTTGTATTGCTTCAGCAGTTTCAACCGCTCGTATTTTAGATCGACGTCATAATAATCGTTTAGGTTGTCAATGCCGACGACCCGGCAGCCGTCGCCAAGCAGCCTTTTAGATAGAAAATATCCTATAAAACCCGCTGCGCCGGTAACAAGACAGACTTTATTCGAATCTTTCTCCAAATGAACATATTCCCTTCGCCATTTTATTCACCCGAGCATATTTTGACATCAGTTATCAGCGCCAGAATTCCACGGTTTTGCGGCCCTATTTGAATAAGGATGTTCTATTCATTGTTCAGAACATCCTGTTTCACGTTATATTCATCGACTCTGTCATCTAGTCGTCTTCGTCGTCCATTGTTTCTCCGATTTCCTGGGATTTGACATCGTCTTCTTCCGTATTCTCTTCTGTCTGTATGACCTTTACGTTTAATGCGGTTTGACCGATAATCTCCGCGCCAAGCTCATATCCTACCTGAACCGTTACGCCGGATTCTTCCTGCACGTCGGCTATTACCGTCCCTGTTGGCTCCGGCGCTTTTTCGATCCAGGCCCTTACTTCCTCATTGCTGTATTTTTCTGCCCCTTCCGCATGAATCGCTACGACATCAGAGAAATTCGTGCTTACTTTCGCGACCTTGGTATCACCGCTTACCCCATACCACAGATTGACGTCGAATTTGCCGTTTACCCTGACGCCTTTTCCGTTTTGCACGTTTTCTTCCAGAGAACAACTCAAAATTTCAGCTCCGGTTATGATACAGCCTAATATCTCTGAAGGTTTTTTTCTGTCATATGTATTGATATGGATTTCATTATTGAAAGACTGTATGTTTTGACCATATGAAGCCTTTGCGATTATCTTTTTGATTACTTCCATTACTATCCCTCTTTCCTGCATTTTCGTTAATCCCTATATTGACACCCCATCAAGCCTCACGCCTTGCTGGGGACCCCGGTATTACCACCCCAAAAAGCTTCATATCTTTTTGGGGGCCCCGTTTTTACACCCCATCAAGCCTCACGACCTGCCGGGGAATCAGCATTAATTTTATTCTGCAACTTCAATCACAAGCCTCGAATCTCCGATTACCTCTGCCGAGATAAAAAGTAAAACGACAACCCGTATTTTATTTCCTTCGAGTTCAACGCTGCCGACTACGGGTTCATCTTCATATTTTGCCGTAGCTACCACAGGCCCTATAGGCCTTCCGCTTCTCTCCGATATAGGTATGGTTTCATGATATACTACATTTGTGCTGACAACAGCCGTTTCTATGTCATTGTTATAGGAATACCATACGTGGACATCAAAAGACCCCTTCACAGGCACATAATAACGGCTTCGTTCAGGAACTTTCCACTTAAGCGCTTTTGGTTTTCCAACATTGGTAATGGAGCAGCCCAATATACGTATTGGCGTCGTATCTTTTTTCGGTTCTATATATTTAACATACTCAATGTCTTTGAACCCCCTCCCGCATGTAGTTTGCGCTATTATTTCACGAGTAGCTCGATTAACGGATTTCACAAAACTCTCTCCTTCCCCCAAAATTCTAACATTCTTTTATGCATCAGTTCATTCTCGGATTGATATGTTATATTCTATTCGCAACCCGTACTTATGTTACTCTCTACTTTCCATCTCGCTTTTAAAAGAATAAGACCCATCATAATATGAATGAGTCTTATTACCACCCAAAAAAGCCTTGCATCTTTTTAGGGACCCCGTTATGCTACCCCAAAAAGCCTTGCGTCTTTTTGGGGACCCCGTTATGCCACCCCAAAAAGCCTTGCGTCTTTTTGGGGACCCCGTTATTGCACCTCATAAAGTCTCTAGGCTTGCCGGATGATTTTATAAATGTAAAATGTCTCTAGGCTTCAAACAATTCTATCAGTTCTGCGGCTACCCGCTCCCAGGAATACCTTTCCTCGGCCAGCCGCCTCCCCGTCTTGCCCATCTCCAACGCTATGTCCTGGCGATCCAGCAATAGTATGATGGCATCGGCAAATGCCTGAGGCTGATTATAGTCGCTTATGATAATACCATTGCCGTTCCCCCTTATTACTTCGGCGTTCCCCCCCTTATCCGTGGATATTATCGGAAGCCCCGCCGCCATCGCCTCATAGTGTACTCTGGCAAGAGGCTCCCGCCATTGAGACGCGCAAACGAATATATCTCCCATATAATAATAGGATATGACGTCCTTTGGAGGAAGAAACCCGGTCATAATTACTTTCGTGTCCAAATCATCCGCCATCTGTCTGACCTGACGTACATAGCTGTCTTCCTGGTTTTCGCCGTACCATTTGCTGCCCACAATCACAAGCGCCGTTTCAGGATGGCTTGGCAGTACTTTACCGATAGCTTTTATCAGAATATGGGCGCCTTTTTTAGGGCTCATTCTGCCGATAAAAAGTATAACTTTCTTATCGGCCAAACCATATTTTTGCCTTAACTGGTTTCTTATACGCGACGCCTCGGCAGACCAGACAGGCTGATAAGCATTTACGTCAACGCCGGAGTAAACCGTATGCAGTTTCGATGCCGCTTCGGGATAGAGCTTCTTTACCCCCGTCTCAACAAACTTGCTTACCGTGGTTATAAATTTAACTCGTTTGATGCATTTTTCACCCTCCTCTTTCGATATCTTAGAGGGTTGAAACATCTCGTTATGAAGGCTTAAGCTTATCATGGTTTTCGGAAGCTTTTCCCCAATCATATTTACCCATCGGGGCCTGTTGAAAATATGGATAATATCATACTTATCATTTAAATTTTTGATAACATTAGAAATGTAATCCTGCGTCTGCTTTCCGGGAACCCTGATATAATGGACATTGTGGTCGTCTTCCCTCTTTGATAATCTGACGTCCTCAACGCAAAACACGGTTACATCATGCTTTTTCTTTATATAAGGTACTACAGCGTCAATATACTGTTGTACCGCACCCCCGCGAATCGGGGGGACTGGCAATTTTTCTGTACATATAAGCGCGATCTTCACTTTTATAACCCCTTTATATCTACCCCATCAAATCATACGATTTGCTGGGGACCCCAGTATTATCACCCCAAAAAGCCCTGTGGCTCTTTGGGGACCCCGCAATTTTCACCCCATCAAGTCTTGCGACTTGCTGAGGAACTTAATATTAATCCAGTCAGAATAGTTTCCTTTGACGTTTCTAACCTGCCAATTTTCTCTATACTTTCACCCTTGACAGGCTTATTCTTTAAAAACTGGTTCTTTACCGTCCCGAAAAAGCTATGCGGGAACAGCGCATCAATATATACCATCTTTTTCTCATCAGCCGAGAGCTTATTTCCCCTCTCATACCAAGTTAATATGTCCCTTAAGGTTTCTTCAGTCCATTTCCCCTGGTCCTCTGCCGTTTTGAGTATTATTTTTCTCAGATCCCTCGCTGCCAGGTCATATGTCACTCCGTCAAGGTCCAAAACACATATGCCTTTGTGTGTTAAAAGAGCGTTGCCTTTGCCGTAATCCTGATGGCACAACACCACGGCCGGCGAGCCCGGAGATGACAATACACGGTATTGTGAATCCTCGAGGAATTGAATTGCTTTTTCCCCCAACTCCATAATGCGGTCGACCCATTTTAGATAAGCGTCATAAACAGCCGCTTTTTTCTGACACGAGATATTCTTCCAGTCGCTGAGCCTGTTTAGCATGGAGCGGTACTGATCCGGCCATTTGGCGAGCTTTGTAGACACTCTGGCTCCTTCGGGAGGGATATACCCTTTAGTGCATTTATGGAAACGCGCCAGGCCTTCTATGGCAGCCATAAAATCTTCCTGTTTATTAAAGTTAAGCTGCTTTCCATCCACCCATTCATACAAGACAAACAGCTCGTCATTATAACAAGTTATTGTTTCATCGGCTTTATTTGATATTATGCCGGGCACATACCCGCCGTTTACTTTAATATATTTTTGAGCCCCTACAGAAAACAGCGCCTTTTCCAGCGACTGCTTTAATCTTTTCAGACAAATCGCGCCATTTTCGCAAGTTGTTTTCCAAACGGTTTTGACGCCGCCCTGCTGAACGACTTGTATTTGCTTCGGGCGGACATCATATTGCGCTAACACTGCGCGGGCAATATCCTCCAGCTTTTCATTCTGCATATATCTTTCATTCCCCCATCAAAATAAGCCTTACTTAATCTTCTTTATTATTTCATTATACTTATCCAGTACTTTTTCGCCGGACTGCTCTATGGCAATCATCTCTTTTAGACGGCTGACATATTTTCCTTCCGTCCAGTCTTTTTCCCTTCCGCGGTAATACTTATCCATTATGCCTGCGAACAGATGCGGGAAAGTAAGGTCAAGCTTTACCACCGCCCACTCATCGGCTGTAAGCGGATTTTCCTGTTGATACCATCCAAGAATATCTTGCAATAGTGCGGCGTCCCATTTCCCGTTTTTCTTCATTACCTTATTCAATACTTTACGAATATCCCTTGCGGGCAAGTCAATTGTCAATGAATCCGTGTCCAGCACATATACCTTGCCCGATGGGTTAAGTAAAATATTGCCCGCTGCAAAATCCTGATGGCACAGGCCTCCTTTTGCCGCGATTTTATTCACCCATGTAGTATATTCGGAGCCTCTTAAACCTGCTATAGAGGCTTCCATTCTCTTAAAAAACGAATCGAATACTTTTAATATTATCTTGCCGAATTCCCCGTGTGTGACTTGGTATTTTTCCCCGTCATAAAAGGCTTTCAACCGGCTGGCATAATCGCTGTAGTCCTCCAGCCAATTCCCAAGGTGCTGGCGGACTTTTGACTCCTTGGGTGGAACGAAGCCGGCCGACGCCGCATGAAACCGTCCCAGTTCCCGGACAAAAATCTCCAGTTCCTTTGGTTTATTGTAGTCCGGGTTTTTTCCTTCGACAGCATCTATCAGTATATAGCATGTTTCCCCTATATTTACATAAGGGCGGCCGTCAACCGTTGTGTTAACCCTTGGGATTTCAATGCCTCTTTTCTGTAAATGTTGTATGGCTGCCAAAAGAAAAAGCAGCATGGCTTCCGAGTTGGGATGTTTCTTTAGTATCTTGGTTCCTTTTGTGGTCTCAACCCACCATACTGCCTTCTTTTGTTTATATGACTCCGTTCGTATCTGCTTGACGGTAAAAGGATATTCTCCTAAAACTTCAGTAAGCGGTTCGGAGCTTTGATTCCTTATCATTTCTACCTCCTGATCCTTCAATAATAAAAGGATGCTCTATATATGTAGAACACCCTTCGGCAAGGCTTTTGTCAGGCTATCTTAACCATGGTATTATAAGACTCCATAAGTATATATCCTTTTTTGTATGTCTGTTCTACTGTTATTTTTGTTATTCAAACACCTTGACATTGATCACTGTCTCACCAATGACTTCCGCTTCAAGCATATACTCTATTTGAACTGCAACCATATTTTCTCCTGTTTGTACGACGACAGGATTGCCTATGCATTTCGGTGTGCCTCTTATCCATACATAAACGTCCTCATGGCTGAACTCTTCATTTCCCTGTTTCTCTATATTAATGATATCCGTCAGTACTGCATTGACCTTGGAAATTCTGGTATCATCATTTGATTTATACCAAACATGTATGCCAAAATTAAGATCCACTTTTACTTGTTTGCTCTTTCCATCATCCCCCTCAATGGAAGACCTTAATATTTTAGCTCCGCTGATCTTACAGCCCAGTATATCAATATGCTTATCCTCTTCATTGATTGCGATATTGACAGTGTTCTGGAACGTTTGATTGATATGGCCAAACACGGCTCGTGTAATTATCTTTTTGGAATCCTCCACAGTTTTGCGCCCCCCTCCATAAATTACTTTACTTACCAAGACTGATTACGCCCTTTTTAACATGTATAAGTATATACCCGGTTAAGATATATACTTCACCGGGTATTATTTTATTAATATAGCCGATTACTGTTCCTCTTCTTCTTCCTCTTCCTCTTCTTCTTCCTCTTCTACCTGCTCGGCATTTACCCAGGAGATTTTTACCGCCAGAGCTCCTTCATATTCGTCATTTTCATATTTAATCTTGTACTCTAATTCTTTATCATCCGGAATGCTCACGTTCTGTGATTCAACAACAAGACTATTTTTAAGGAATTTTGTAGGCAATTCCTTTAAATAGGCAAATATTTCATCCTGTGATCCCACAAATTTGTCTTGATACTTCATATAGCTATCGACCTCTCAAATAAGTTAGTTTGTTACTAATAATATTATTCTTGATACAATGAAAATGTGAGTTGTAATTAAAACAAATGAGTTTATATTCCTATTCCGTCGTAATGAAAGCCCTCATTTTCTATCACGTTTCTCTCAAACATGTTCCTGAAGTCAAAGAAAAACCGCCCTCGCATTCTCTTTCGTATTTCCTTTAAGTTCATCGTCTTAAACCGGGCCCACTCCGTAAGAATAACAAGCGCGTCAGCCTCTTTTGCTGCATCATATTCATCTGCACAGAAACAAATGCTGTCCTTTATGCCGTTAAGCCTCCATTTGCCTTCCTTTTCACCCTGCGGGTCAAAAATCCGCAGCTTCGCACCCGCATTCGCCAGCTTTTCAAGTATAACCAAAGACGGCGCGTCCCTCATGTCGTCTGTCTCCGCTTTATAGGTAATTCCTAAAATCCCTATCGTCTTACCCTGCAAATTGCCCATAGCGTCTGCGATTTTATGAACCGCCCACAGCTTCTGCCTCTCATTGGCTTCTATTGTCTGTTCTATAAGCGAAAGAGCCACGCCGTGTTGCTTGCCTATCATAGCCGCCGCCCTTGTATCCTTGGGAAAGCAGCTGCCGCCATAGCCGGGTCCCGGTTTTAGAAAATCCGGCGCTATCCGCTTATCCATACCGATGCCTTTGGCTAAAAACCGTACATCCGCGCCCACCTTCTCGCAGATTTGCGCCATTTCGTTGATAAAAGTCACTTTCATGGCTAAAAACGCATTAGCCGCGTATTTTGTAAGTTCTGCTGTTTCGATGTTGGTAAAAAGAAACGGTATGCCTTTTGCATATAGGCTCTGATAAACTTGCATCATTATGTCTTTGGCTTTTGGGGATTCCACTCCGAGTATAATGCGGTCGGGCTGTATAAAATCCTGAAGCGCCGAGCCTTCCCGTAAAAATTCAGGGTTGGAAACAACGTCAAAAGAACAGTCAACCGCCCTCTCAGCTAACATATTACCGATTGCCGCCTTAACCTTTTGCCCTGTACCGACAGGAACGGTCGATTTGATTACGACAGTTTTATACCCTTCTACAAAGCGGCCGATATCCCGGCCTACCTGCAGCACGTCCTGAATGTACGCGCTTCCGTCGTCCATAGGGGGCGTTCCTACGGCAATAAAAATAATATCACTCTCTTTCACCGCCTTGGCCATATCTGCGGTAAAAAAGAGCCTTTCGGCTTCAATATTCTGTTTTACTTTTTCGTCTATACCCGCCTCATATATCGGAATAACCCCACGGTTTAACTCGTCTATTTTATTTATATCATTATCTACGCATATAACTTTATTTCCCATGTCGGCCAGGCAGGCACCTACTACAAGGCCCACATATCCCGTACCGATTACCGCTATTTTATTCATCAAATGTTCTCCTCTATCAATAGTTCAACAGATTTATGTAAGTGCGGTGCCATTCAGAGAGCATTAATGAATACACTACAATAATATATTCCGGAAATAAAACAACAGTGCCAGCCAATACGAAAGAAACCGCCGTTGCTTTATATAACGCGGTTTATGCTGTCATCATCGACAAATATATCATTTAGGGATTATGGATTAGCAGGGCTATCAACGACCTGTTCGCATTGCATCTGTCTGCTTAAACAGATTTGCCCGAAAATTCGACACTCGAAATATCGTTTCCATTAATCAGCTTATCGAGTATGTACGTAAACAAGTACATCGACCAAATGCAAATCGACGAGGAAATCAGGAACCAGCCTTCTTTGTATATTATAAGATTTAAATTTGCCGCTATATAATTGACAGCATAAAGCGGGAGTATCACCGGAAGCTTCCATCTCCATTTTTTTATGGAATAATATGCTGTCATTATTGCGGCGGCAAGAAGTATATTGTTTATCGCAGACAGAACAACAAGGCTGCGCTCCTTGTCCGGCAGAAAGGTTTCGCTGTACATCCTTATCCCCGCTAACCTCTGAGTCCAGATTACAGTATTCTCATGGAGCGTTACCAGTCCAAAGTACACGTACAAATAACGCCAAAAAGGTTTAACACGCTTAATAGTATTATCATATATCTTATTTACCATCCAAAACAGCACCAGCAGGCCTGCTAACGTCATCCACGTACGATACCAGTACTGCTTATATATTCCCAGATAAACGAACAGCTCTTCAATGGCTCCGTATACCGCCGCAAATATAAAATACCAGTAATATTTAAGCTTAAATACCGCGATAAACAGCGCCGTCGCGCATACTGAAAACTGTGAGAAAAGATTGCCCGCAATGGAATCGTCAGGCGGGGATTGCGGCATCAGCATCGGGAAATACTGGTAACCCTTTAAAAACGAATATACAACCATCTCTAGGCTGAATGCAAAGCCGCTTACGGCAAGATAAAAAGCCAGCACCCGTTTACGGTTTTGAGCTTTCAGGAAAATAGCCAATAATTCTATTACTATTGTTATACCAAGAAGTATATACCAAACAGTATTGCTCCAAAAAGAAGAATTCATAAATTCAATTCCAATAACGATATTTTGTAAAAAACCAACAGCTTTGAATCGCCATGTTCCTTTTATATGGAAATTCTTTTTAATACTGTTGTTCTTCATGGCCTCTTCGACCATAAAGTATTTATATTAGTTTTAACAAAAGCAGGCTGTATCATTCAATTGAATGGCTTCAATAAGGAATTTGATAATAATCAGCTTTGTATGGCTTAGCGCAGAGGGCATCCTCTTTTTATCCACTGAAACAGCTTTCGCTCATTGCGCTCCTCTTTGCTTAACCCGATATATACCGGTATGTAAAAGATGTAGTATGCAATCAGAAACACGCTGCCGGCAAAAAGATATACGTCTTTTAAGTCAAAGGTAAACCAATCAAACAGGCGTAAAAAATCAATGCTGCCTCCCCAAAATACAACGTCAATAAACGAACAGCATATACCGGCAGTCAAAGCGGCCAGATATCCGCTCATAAGGCCTTTATGCTTGCCGGGCAGATATATGCTGTAGCGATAAAACAGCGTAACAAAAACAAATAGAAGAAGCTGAACTATTATCATCGGTATAACAGGCGTCTGGAAATCGAGCATGCTCGCTATCCATGTAAGCTGTGAGTTTTGAACCGGGCGGAACTGCAAAACGCCAGGTATTAATACGACGGTATTGCCCATAAAATTATTGGCGATCAGCAACTTTAACCCCTGGTCCAATACCGTTAAACCGGCGGATAACAATACTATCTTCTTCAAACTTTAGCTCCGAATAAGTTTACTCAATCCTCATCTTGCTCATCGGCTGTCTCTTTAAGCGCCTCGTTGATTTTGCGCACGGTTTCGCCGCGCAGCTTCATTGCCGCGCGATCGTACGTAAAAATGCCGTTTATCTCGTCCTCTACGTCGCTTACCTGCGTATAGACGGAAACGGCAAGCCCTTCCTTTGCTGCGGGCAGTACCTCACTTGTATACAGCCGCTCATAGGCTGCCGTCAGTTCGTCCTCGCCTTCATACATGCGGTATCCGAACAGAACATCCGAGGCCATATGGCCCGTGGCCGGGCAGCTGTAGCCTCCGAACTCGGTGAGAGCCTGTATGCGACCGTATTTATCGGGCCGCATGCGGTACTTTTTATAATAGATATGCCGGCTATCAAAGTCGCCGCCGCCCTGGTCGTGCCAGCCGCTCGCGTGGTCGACAAGCCTTGTAGGGTCCATGTTCTTAAGCGTGCGCGAAATGCGCAGCGCGTCGAACTGCCCCCAGCCTTCGTTAAAAGGCACCCATACCGCGATGCTGACAACGTTTTGCAGCAGCTTTATTGTGCGCGTCATGTCGCGCAGAAATGCGGCTCTGCCCTCTTTGCGGCGGCGTCCGAACAGCCGCAGCCGCTTATCGTTAAGCCGTATGTTCAAAAACGGCAGCGCTTGCGTCACTAAAGGCTTATAAGGCCCGCCGCCGCTAACGAAGTCCTGCCATACCAGCATGCCCAGCCTGTCGCAATGGTAGTACCAGCGCAGAGGCTCTATTTTAATATGCTTGCGCAGCATGTTGAAGCCGAGCTTTTTGAGCTCGGTTATTTCCCATACGATGGCTTCGTCGCTCGGTGCGGTGTAAAGCCCGTCGCTCCAGTAGCCCTGATCCAGCAGGCCTGTCTGGAAGAGCGGCTTGCCGTTGAGCGTAAAGCGCAGTCGGCCGCTGCCGTCGCGCACGGCGTCAAACTCGCGCATGCCAAAATAGCTCTTTACGGTATCTTCCCCGGCCGTTATCTTCACCTTGTACAAGAAAGGATCGTCGGGGCTCCAGAAGCGGAAACCCTTAACCGGAAGCCGCGCGGTGGTCTCCGTGAATACTCCTTCCGATACGGGCCGCCCGTCCTCAAATATCTGAACGCGGTATTCAGGTATATTATCGCCGTCCGCGAAACCGATGCAGAATTCGGCCTCTGCGTTTTTGCAGTCAGGCGTAATTTTAATATCCGTTATATACTGCCGCGGCACGTACTCCGCCCACACGGTCTGCCAGACGCCGCTCTGCGCCGTATACCAGATGCCGCCGCGCTCAAGCTTTTGCTTGCCGTACGCCTCGACGCCAGTGTCCGAATCGTCCGTAACGGCCAATGTGAGCGTGTTGCTGCCTTCGCTGACGAGCTCAGTTATGTCAAAATTGAAAGGCCAGTAGCCGCCCGAATGTGAGCCCGCTTCCCTGCCGTTGCAATATACGGTGCAGTGCTGGTCCACCGCTCCGAAATGCAGCAGCAGCCTTTTCCCCTCCGGCTTTTTAAACCATACGGTACGTTTATACCAGAGAGTCTCTCCCGGCTTAAGCTGCCGCTTCACACCGGAAAGCAAACTCTCCGGAGAAAGCGGCACCACGATGTCGCCGTCGTAAACCGCAGGCTCAGGCTCGCCGCTTTTGCGTATCGCGTACTGCCATATGCCGTTAAAGCACAGCCAGTCGTCGCGGCGCATCTGCGGCCTCGGGTATTCGTCCAGCGGACAATTCTTATCGAGCTTCTCCCCCCAGCGCGTGTATAAGTCGTTTACTATGCTGCTTTTTTTCTTCATGTTACCATCTGTTCACGGCGTGCTCGCAGAAAGCCGTTAAGTCCTTTACCTCTATTATCTCGCCGCCCGGCAATTTGGCAGTGCCGCTGTAGCTGCCGAATATCTGGTGGCAGTGCGTGTTAACTATGAGAATTTTGCTTTCCGTATAGCGGTCGTAAATTGGCGTCATCGTAAAGTCGAATATGTCTTCGTTATCCGTAAAATGCCACGGTTTCATGTAGTCCTGCTTATCCCGCTCGACGTTAAGCGTATCAAGCTTATATGCTTTGCCGTTCCAGAAGAACATGTTCTCGGTGGCGTATTCAAGGTTACCAAAACCCCAGCCGATATTGAAGCCGAACCTTCCGCCGGAGACGTAGCCAGCTCCGTTGCCCCAGAACCACTCGTGCTTGAACGGCCATACGCCCCTTCCCCAGTCAAGAAGCGCCGTGTCGTTTTCTCCCGGCTGTATGCTCATGCTTCCCACCTGCACTCGCCCTTTAAGGCCGTAATAGTTCTCCTTGTAGTTAAGGTAGAACTGGTTGCGCTTAAAGAACGGCGTAGCGATTACCATCTTCTCGTTATCGGGGTCGTTGTTGAGAACGACGTCTATGTCTATACTGCCTAGCTTCTTATCTTCCGCCTGCACTATAAGCGCGCGCTCACGCTCGCGGGTCTCAAAGCGCATGAAATAGTCCTTGCCTATAACCTCAAGCACATTCGGCTTTTCGGGGTCGCGGGGAAAGTTTATACCGTTGCGCATGGGAAGAAGCTTCATACGGGAAAAGCTTTTCTTCTCGCCCGTTCTTATATTGAACAGCATCACTGAAAAGCTCGCGACATACGATACGTGCCCTATAGTCAATTGCAGCACGTTATCCCCCGAAATCGCCTGGTAAAAATCCCACTCTTTGAGCGAGAACGGCCCCGCTTTTATCTGCTCGCGGTTGTACTCGAACATCATCTTTCTTGCATAGCCCGGCTTAATAATAGCGCCGTTTTCATCGAGCAGCTTCTGTGGCTGCGTTATCTCTCTTTGCATCGTAATCTCCTTTCCGTTAAGCCTTGGTTTCTGCGCCTTTTAAACGCCTGTAGTACCGCCTGCCCGCGAAATATAGCGGTATGAAAGCGAGCAGCACCAGCACTGCGGCCCAAAGGTATATGGATTCCGTCGGTATGTTCTCCGTTATGCCGTATTCGTTGACTATTGTGCCTGCACCGCCCTTTATTACCGCGTTGCCTATGCTCGTTCCTATTATCATAGGTATCAGCGTGAAGAACATCACGCGTATGCCCTCATACTGTCCGCGGCTGTGCTCGGGGTACAGCTGCTTTACCCACATCGTCATGGACTGCATAATGAGTATATAGCCCGCACCTGCCATGAATATAGCGAGCAGCAGCGGCAGGTTTGCAGCGGAGAATATGCCGCCCGTGTCCACCGTACCGGGTTTTACGAACAGGTAAAGCACCCACAAGCCTATCATATTGATTACTATCGCCGCCGCGCCTACATACGGGGTTCGGTTGCGGTTTATAAGCCGCGCCGCGGGTATGGCGAGCACCATGGCGGCTATCAGCCCTATGCCCTGTATGAGCCCCATCGTATCGGGCGAAAAGCCCATATAATATATCATCCAGTTACCCATCTGCACGAAATACACGTTAAATGCTATGAAAAACAGCGTTGTGGTAACGCAGACCAATACCAGCTCACGCTGCGCAAAAAAGCCTTTGAAGTTGAACACGCTGCCGAACTGGCGCCAGAACGATCCCTCCTTATTCGCTTTCAGCCCCGGCGCTTCGCGCAGCGCCAGAAGCGAGAGTACGCCCATAGCGATAACGAATAGTCCCATTACCCAAAAAAGGCGCTGGTAGTTGTCGTCGCTGCCTATAAGCATGCCGCCCAGCACCGTACCCACTATTGTGCCTATAACCGGCTGCGTGGCAAGGGCCGCTCCTATCTGCCCGCGGTTTTTATCCGTCGTTATATCGTTCGTCCAGGCGTTATAGCCCGAATCGTTGCCCATAGAGCCGAAAAAGCTCATTATGTCGTCCATCAGTATTACGAGCACCGCCGCAAGCACGCCTAATTTGCTCGCCGCGCCTACCGTGCCGCTACCTATAAACTCGGTGAGCCCGAAAGCGATGGTAAACAGGCCCCAGGCGATATAGCCTATGGAGATGAACTTGCGCCTCGAGCCTCTGCGGTCGGAAAGCGTGCCGAAGAAGAACGTTGAAAACGTAGTTACAAGCGCGCTTGTTATCACCATTAGCGTTACGATGTTGGAATCTTTGGCTATTTTCGCATAAACGAAAGTGTTGAACCATTGGTTTTCGACGTTCCAGCAAAGCTGGCCAGCAAGCCCCAAGCCCCAGATAAGCCCCCATAATCTTAAGCTCCCGATTTTTTTATCTTTCATCGTTTCCTCCATGACATTTAATTTAAAAGTCTCACCGCTTTATAAGGGTACTCGCATTTTAATTACCATGGCTTTTATTTTATATAGAAAGATTAAAGAACTTAAATTACCTTGTTAGACTAAAGAGCCTTATTTACGTACTCTCATCATGGCCGCATAAATGTTACGCCAACAAGCCTCACGATTTGCCGGGACCCAAGTTGTTAAAATTACCGAATTTATTATATACCAAAACAGCCGGTAAAGCTATAAATGAGGAAGAAAATATAAATGACTTGAAGAATTTATGAATTGCTGGTGCCTATTGTCTTGGTATTTTCCGCGAAACAAAAAACCGCTTAAAAGCGGCTATTGAAAAACGTTTATTTTTCGGAGAGCAGTTTCTCCATCAATTCAAACAGCTCTCTTTGTTTCGGATACATCAGCCGTTTTGGCGTTGCTTTAAGCTGCGCGTCGCGTATGCGCTTCAAATCGCTTTTAGCGAGGTATGGCAGTAAGCAAGCACTTTTATATTCGGCAACAGTAAGATACCATTCCGCCGTCGTCTTTTCACGCGAAGGCTTTGGCGACAGCATAATGTCCGCCGCCTTTGCGGCATGAGCGCTGCACAGTTCCGGATCGCTTTTTTTGAGCTGTTCTAGCGTGGCGGAAAGATTAGCAGTTATACGTTCGACGTTATCCAGAAACTCCTGATTTAAAGGCTCTACCGCCTCGGCATTAAAGCTGATCCACTTTTTAAACAGCCGTGCAACGCCTTTCAGCGATCTTTCCTTGGGCTGGTTGTTTTCAACGTAGCTTTTATAGACGCCGCTTAATTGCTCCAGCAATGCTGCTGCGTCAGCTTTTGCGCGCTCGACATTGTTTTCTTCCAAAGACAAAAGGCTTTTCCCCTTTCATTTTGTGCTTTGCGTTCCTGCCGCACTGGTCTATCAGTCTTTCCAATAAAAAATCAGGTATGATCATACTTAGAGTTTATCATACCTTATAAAATAATTACAGCTGGGCTTTTGTTATGTCCATACATTATTCTGTTTTTAGTTATCGCTCAGCCATACATAACAAACGTTTTACTGCTGCGCCGCTTCGTATTTAAGTATCCTGTCAACCTTGGGCTGCGATGCGCACCCTTTCTCGAACTCAGAAGTAAGGAATACCTCCGCAAGCTTCTCCATGTGCTTTATGCCCAGCGTAAACGCCCCGAAGCACGCAATGTTAGCGTCATTGCTCTTTCTCGCGCGCTCTGCGGAATATACGTCTGTAAGCAGCGCCGCATAAGCGCCTTTTACCTTATTGGCTGCAATCGAAACGCCGATACCGGTGCCGCATATCAGTATTCCTCTGTCGTACTCCCCTCCCGCGACTGCGGTGGCAACTTTTATAGCCACATTCGCGTAGATAGGATCTTCGCTGCCCATATCGGTCACAGCGTAGCCTTTTTGTGTAAGATACTTTATAATTGCCTTTTTGGCTTCCTCGGCATTAGGGTCACAGCCTATAGCAACCGTATGCAAAATTCCCCCCACCTTTCTATTGACTTGTCAGTCTTCCAATACGCTCTTCATTCCGTCGGCCATAGCGCAAAGTATGATGCAGCAGGACGTGGCGCCCGCGTCCAGAACGCCGCGGGAACGCTCTCCGAGCCTCGCGGAACGGCCGTATTTGGCTACGAGGTCTTTCGTGGAATCCTTGCCTTTTTCAGCCGCGGATTTCATATCGTCCAGAGCTTCGCTAAAACTCTTACCCTCTTCCGCCGCAGTTCTTATAGCTTGAGCCGCAGGATAAAGGGTATCGACCAAAGTCTTGTCGCCGGGGCGCGCGTCTACTATGCCGTAAAGGCCTTCCAGCCCCGCTTCCAGCATATCCGCAAACAGCTCCAGCGTTATGTCTTGCGCGTCGTCCGCCTTGTCCGACATCTCCATGAATATAGTGCCGTAGATAGGGCCCATAGAGCCGCCTATTCTGTTAATCAGCACTGTGCCCAGATCGAACAGCCCGTCGGAAAACGTTGTTTCTCCCTCGCCCAGCTGCTCGGCATACATCGTAAAGCCCTTGTTCATGTTCATGCCGTGGTCGCCGTCTCCGATAAGCCCGTCAACATCGCCGAGATATTGCTTGTTTTCCTGTATGGCTTTTACCATGGAAAGCAGTATTTCGCGTCCTTTATCATTCTTTACAACCGACATTCAAAGCATCTCTCCTCTTATAACTGTTTAAAGCCCATGCAGTATGTGTCTAATTCCATCAGTTCCTTCAGTTCGTCGTCCAGCTTCATAATCGTGAGCGTGGCGCCCATCATATCAAGAGAAGTGAAGTAATTGCCGACATACGGGCGGTAAATGCTTATGCCCTTTTCTTTTAAAAGCTTTTCCACTTCGTTGTACAGCACATAGAGTTCCATTACAGGTGTAGCGCCCAGTCCCGAAACAAGCACCGCCACCTCGTCTCCCGATACGTATGGATAATCCGGTACGATTATGTCTACCATGCGCTTTGCCATCGAAGCAGCGTTTTCCAGAGGGCAGACCTCTATGCCGGGCTCGCCGTGATGGCCTATGCCCACTTCCATCGTGCCGTCTTTAATCTCGAAATTCGGATGCCCGACCGCCGGAAGCGTGCAGGGCGTAAGGCCTATGCCTACGCTGCGCGTGTTGTCTATCGCTTTCTGCGCAGCCGCTATGACCTCGTCGAGCGAACCGCCCTTTGCGGCTTTCGCTCCGCCGCATTTCCACATAAACACCTCGCCAGCCACTCCGCGGCGCTTTTCCCTCTGGTCCTTGGGAGCAGAAGCGACGTCGTCGTTGGCTACGACGGTCTTTACCGTGATGCCTTCGCGCTTGGCCATTTTAGCGGCCATCTTTACATTCATGTTGTCTCCGGAATAGTTGCCGTAAAGGCACGCTACACCTTCCCCGCCATTGGCGGCGCGGAAAGCCTCCAGAAACGCTACTGCCGTGGGAGAAGAACATATCTCGCCCACCGCTGCCGCGTCGCACATGTTCTTGCCTACATACCCTATAAATGCGGGCTTATGTCCCGAGCCGCCGCCGGTAACAACTCCTACCTTGCCGGCCTTAGGCGCGTCCACGGCAGCCACAACTCCTCTTTTGTTATCCTCGCTTGTCTTTACAAGCTTTACTATGTCGCCGTGGCATTTAACAAATCCCTCCAGCATCTCGTCAACGATGTTGTCAGGGTTATTCAAAATGCGTTGCATGATTGTCCTCCGAAATCTATTTTATCGTGTATCCGCCGTCGATAAGCATATTGTGTCCTGTGATCATACCGGCGCCCTTGCTGCACAAAAACGCTATGCAAGCCGCTATCTCTTCAGGCTCGGCAAAACGCTCGGACGGCATCTCCTTTTTGAATGCGTCGCCCACAGGGCCGTCCCACGCTTTGTGCCCCAGCTCGGTAAGCACAACGGTCGGCGAGACCGCGTTGACGCGGATACCGTACTTGCCCCATTCCAGCGCCAAAACCTTTGTCATGGCTATAATGCCTCCCTTGCTCGCGCAGTACGCCACATGCTTATCGAGCGCTATTACGCCTGCCTGGGAAGCTATGTTTACAATACTTCCGCTTATGTTATTGTCTATCATATATTTTCCCACGGCCTGAGCCATGAAAAAGCTTGCGGAAAGGTTGATGTTTATCGTTCTGTTCCAGTCGTCTGCGCTTATGATTTCGGCTTTTTCCAAAGCCACTATGCCGGCACAGTTTACGAGGATGTCTATCTTACCGAAGGCTTTTACGCCCGCCTCGATCACTTTGCCGGGATAATCTCTGTCGCAGACGTTTCCGGCGACGCCTATGCAATTTTCCCCCAGCGCTTTTGCAAGCTCGTCAACCTTGGGATTAAGATCGGCCAATACGAGGTTCACGCCTTTTTCATGAAAGAATTTAGCGGTAGCATAAC
The DNA here is from genome assembly GCA_023415915.1 of Bacillota bacterium. Taxonomy (GTDB): domain Bacteria; phylum Bacillota; class Clostridia; order Christensenellales; family SZUA-584; genus DTFZ01. The sequence continues at coordinate 18,661 of JAEZIZ010000015.1, forward strand.
CGATACCTGCGGCTCCGCCGGTAATAACGGCTGTCTTTCCGGCCAGAGAAAAATCCAGATCCACGCCATCGTACTTAAGCATTTTAAATACCTCCAGTAATACTCTTAGTTTTTGAGAAACGGATGGGCGCGCGGCCCATCCGCTCTCCTGCAATCGGCGCCGGTTCCGGCGCCAGCCACAATACACACCCCATCAAACCTAATGGTTTACCGGGGACCCCGTTTTTTCACCCCATCAAACCTAGCGGTTTGCTGGGGACCCCGTTTTAGTGCGGAGTCCCCATAATTACCTTATGCCTTTTTGGGGCAATAATCAATACTTGTTTACGTAATCAGCCGCGTTGTCGGGCGTGATCATCTCAAACGGTATCCAATAGAACTTCTCGACCTTTTCGCCGTTGATGACTTTAACCGCAGTATCAAGAGCGCCGGTCATCTGGCCTTCAGCATTCTGGAAGTCGCTGGCGATCATGCTGCCCTTCTGTATAGCTGCGACAGCGTCCGTTATACCGTCGATGCCGATGGCGGGAATATCTTTGCCCGCAGCTTCAACAGCTTCGCGCGCACCCAGAGCCATCTCGTCGTTTTCCGCGATTATCGCGTGAATGTCGTCACCGTAAGCCGTAAGCCATGTCTCCATCAGCGTCATAGCTTCGGAGCGGGACCAGTTTGCGGTGTCGCGTGCGAGTTCTTTGATCTTCGGGTAGTTTTTGAGAACATTCTCGATACCCTCGATACGCTGGAGTTGAGCGGACTGCCCCATGGGTCCTTCGATGATTACGATGTTGAACTCATCTTTGCCAAGGTATTCTATCATGTATTTCATGATGTCTTCACCAGCAGATACGTCCTGAGAACCTACATAAGAGGTCAGCAGATCGCTTTCAACCATCGTGTTGACTCCGATTACCGGGATGTTGGCGGCAGCTGCGAGTTCAACGGCAGCGGCGCACGCAACGGCGTCCTGCGGGTTGAGTATTATGGCGTCGCAGCCGTCCGCTATCATCGTCTCTACCTGAGAGAGCTGCGTAGCGGCGTCATAGTTGCCGTCATAGGATACATATTCAACTCCGTTTTCCTCTGCCCACTTCTTGCCGGCATTGTCCATGCGCATCGTGAATTCGTTTTGCAGGCTGTAGAACGTAGCCCCGATCTTCAGCGTCTTAGAAGGCTCGGTTGAGGCCGCGTCTGACGGCTCAGCCGCCTGAGACGGTTCGGTTGAAGCCGCCTTGGACGGTTCAGGTGTCGTTGCGGTGTTGGCGCATCCGACGAATACGAATACCATCGACAGCAACACCATCAAAATTGCGAGTGTCTTTTTCATTTTAATCCTCCCTTGTGATATTAATTCATTCGTTTTTCACGAATGAAACTTATATTCTTTAGTTAATTGAGACTCAGTCTGAGCTCAGTCCGTCGAGCATGACCGCGCCTATAACGACGAAACCTTTGATAATGAGCTGGTAATAAGCGTTTACGCCCAGCATATCAAGACCGTTCGTCAGGCATTGCAACAGCAGTATGCCGATTATGGTTCCCCAGAGCCGCCCGCGGCCGCCGGCAAGGCTCGTGCCGCCTATAACGACCATAGCTATAGCGTTTGTCTCGTAACCGTCGCCGGTTGAGGTAACTCCGGAGGTAACGCGCGCTGTCGTTATGATACCGGCTATCGCGGCCAGTACGCCCGATATGATGTATACGGAGCAGATGATCCATTTCGTGTTTATACCTGAAACGTGAGCCGCGTTAAGGTTACCGCCCACCGCGTATACATAACGTCCATAGCGCGTCTTATAAAGCAGTATGAAGCAGATTACCAGTACGAAAGCCATTATTACGATAGGAACCGGAATCCAGTCGGCTATATTGCCGCCTCCTATATATTTGAAATCCGCGTTCAGGCTGGGTATGGGTTTTGCGTTAGTCAGCAAAAACGTAAGCCCTTTTGCTATGCTCATGGAGCCCAGCGTTCCAACGAATGCAGGAACCTTTAAGTAGGAGATGCAGACGCCGTTGAACAGTCCTATCACCAGGCCGATGCCTATGCCGACCAGCACTCCCACAAACCACGGATATCCCATGCTTATCTGTGCGAAATATGCGGAGAACATGCCCGCGCAGCCCATTATCGCGCCCACCGAGAGGTCGATGCCGCCGGTCAGTATGACAAACGTCATGCCAATGGCTAAAAGACCGTTTATCGACGCAATACGCAGAATGTTGCGGATGTTATCAAAGCTGATGAAGTTAGACTTTATGGAAGTCATAACTATCACCAATAACACCAGTCCGATAAGGGACCCGAACGTGGAAACAAAATGCCTTGTCGACGCTCTGCGCCTTTTCACCGCCACACTGTTAGATTGATTGTTCATTTCTATCGCTCCTATCGTTCCATTAGTTTTTTATTACATGTACTTGAACTGCATCTGTACGATAGCTTCCTGAGAAAACTCGCTGCGGTTTATCTCGCCGCTGAACTTATGGTTACTGAGTACAATGATACGGTCAGACATTCCCAGCGCCTCAGGCATTTCCGAAGATACCATTATAACGGCGTTGCCCTTTGATACGTATTCGCACATTATCCTGTAGATCTCCGATTTAGCTCCCACGTCAATGCCGCGTGTAGGTTCGTCAAATATGATTATCTTCGGTTCTGTAATCATCCATTTGGCCAATACCACCTTTTGCTGGTTCCCGCCGGAAAGTGATTTCACTGCCTGCCGGGTGTTGTTAACCTTTATGCCCAATGCGCCGACCTGCTCGTCAACCGCCGCCGTCTCTTTCCGGTTCTGTAGCAGCCCGGAATTCGTGAAATTCTTAAGCGACGAAATCGTTGTGTTATGATGGACTCCCATCGGAAGAATAAGCCCTTCGCCCTTTCTGTCCTCGGTAACGTAAGCAATGCCGTTTTTTATCGCCTCTTGCGGGCTCTTGAACGAGACCTCTTTGCCGTTAAGGTATATGCTGCCTGAATCGGCGCGGCTAAGTCCGAACAGCGTGTGCATAAGCTCGGTCCTTCCCGAGCCTATAAGGCCGACAAACCCCAGTATTTCGCCCTTGTGCAGCTCAAAGCTGATATCCTCGTACTGGTCCGCAAGTGAAAGATTGCTTACCTTTAGCACGGTCTCCCCGATGGATACCTCAATCTTGGGGAATTGAGCTTTGAGCTCGCGCCCGACCATGCTGCTGATAATAGTATCCGAATCCACTTCGCCTGCCGGCCACGTGTTGACATTGGTGCCGTCGCGCAATACGCTTATCTCATCCGCAATCTGGAATATCTCGTCCATCTTGTGTGAAATATAGATGATGCCAGTTCCGCGCTGTTTCATGTTCTTTATTACTTTAAACAGGCTTTCGACCTCATGATCGGTAATTGCGGACGTAGGCTCGTCCATTATTACTATCTGAGCGTTCTGCGAAACCGCCTTGGCTATCTCGACCATCTGCTGGTCCGCTACCCTTAAGCTTTTCATTTTGGTACGCGGATTGATATTAAGGTTGAATTCGCTTAACAGTTCGCTCGTCTGTTTATATAGCTGTTTATAATCTATAAAGCCCATACGGCCTGGTTCGCGCCCGAGATATATGTTTTCAGCCACCGACATTTCAGCAACTGCGGACAGTTCCTGGTGGATCATGGCAATACCAAGCTCGCGTGCTTTGGAAGGAGATTCTATATGAACTTCTTTGTCGTTGATCTTTATGGTACCCGAATCACAGCCGTGCACCCCGGCAATAATTTTAACAAGCGTCGATTTGCCCGCGCCGTTTTCTCCCACCAGCGCGTGTACCGACCCTGGGCGCAGCTTAAAGTCAACGGCATGCAGTACCTCTATGCCGTAATAGCTTTTCCGAATACCTGTCATCTCAACCAAATTCATGATTTGACCTCCCTGCTTTGTCTTTTTGGCAAACCTTAATAACCCGCGGTGTATATTTCATATACAAAACCGTATTATGAAACATGCGATTACGGCGAATGATTCTCATCACTTTCACTAATAAGTAAAGTGGGTCAACGCTACCGGATGCGCCGGGAGATCCAGCAGCTTTTTAAGCTCGTCGTCAAGATTCATGATGGTTAGCGTCACGCCCATCATATCGAGTGAAGTAAAATAGTTGCCAATAAACGTATGATGTATGCCTATGCCCTTTCCTTTAAGAACGTCGTGTACCCTGCTGAACAATATATTGAGCTCGCTGCGCATGGTGTTGCCGAGTCCGGAAATCATGACCGCAACTTCATCGCCTGCTCCAATACGCATATCTTTAAGTATTTCGTCTACCATGATATCCGCGGTAGCGTTGGCGGTCTTCAGTTTGCATGTATCCTTGCTGGAAAATCCGTGATGTCCTACTCCTATCTCCATCGTGCCCATTTCAATAATATAGTTTGGCCTTCCCACCTCGGGGATGATGCAGCTTGCAAGTCCTATTCCTATGCTGCGTATTCGGGACAGCGCTTTCTGTGAAACGGCGACCACGCCGTCGAGGTCATATCCTAACGAGGCCGCCGCCCCGCCTATCTTCCAAAGCAATACTTCGCCCGTGTTTCCTCTTCTCGTTTTTGGATCGGGAGTCGCGACGTCGTCATTCGCTATTACCGTTCTGACGACGATGCCTTCCTTTGCGGCGCGCTCGATTGCTATTTCCGCGCTCTCGATGTCTTTAGGGTAGTTGCCGAAAAGGCATACTACGCCTTTTCCTGAGTCCGCCGCTTTAAATGCGTTATAAAACGCATCCGGCAACGGAGGGGTAAATATATCGCCGATAGCGACCGCGTCCAGCATGTTTTCCCCGATGTAACCCATAAATGCGGGGTCGTGGCCGGACCCTCCGCCGGTTACGACGCCGACCTTTCCGGCTACAGGAGCTTTTGCGTATTTAAGCGTACGCGCGTATTCCGTATGCGCTACAAGTCCGCCGTGGCACTTGACAAATCCTATAATCGACTCGTCTACCATACGTGCCGGATCATTAAACAGCTTTTGCATATGTCCCCCAATCAAAGACTACCTTGCTGATTCAACAGCGGCGACTATTTTGTAATAGTTGATATAGACCGCAATCTCCCTGTCATTAAACTTGTTGTTTCTCTTGCCCACAAACACGAAAGGTTTCATCTGTTTATACGTTACGGCGAAGCGTTCTTCGTTCAGAAATTCCGCGTTTCCCTCGGCGGCGGCGCTTATATGGTTAAACAGCGCGCCCGCTTCGAGCTCCTTTTGCGTAATCAGATCGTCCAATTGGATCTTTGTCGCAACTATGCTGTCCAGTCCCATTTCAGCTTCTTTTTCGGCAATCAAATCCGCCAGCGCAACGTATATCTTTATGAACGTAGTTATTCGTAAATCATTGCTTCTGTTGTACTTCTGATTAAAGCCAGCGGGGTCCCATCCTATCCGCTTGCTTATTTCCGCATTGCTTATGCCGTATCTTCCCGCAATTACGTTCAGCCTGTTATAAACGCAATCTACCAAGTAGTCCTTCGTTATTTTTTTTAGTGCCAGCTCTTCAAATTCAGTCACAATAACCTCCCGCAAAAAATAAGAAGACACATTGCGGTAAACTCATAATGTTATTGGCCCATTATATGGAGCCTCACCTTTAGGCAATATAATTAGTAATGACGACCACACATATCGTGATAATAATATCATCATACATTCATTGCGCGAATGTGCCTAAAGCACACAATATGAGCTTATTCGCAAGTATTTTTTATAATTTAATCTTATAGTAACAGATTTATTCATGTTTTGGGCAATATAAATATAAGCAATTTGCGTGAATATATGCAATATATGTTATCTTCTGTTATATTTTCCGGCGCTATTACTAGTTAAAGTGTAAATTTTCCAATAATCGTCCACCCCTTCAAGTGGTGATTTTCTTGAACCCAATAAGGAGGGCTATTGCTGGACTGCCTCGCGACATATTACGGTTCCACCAACCGCATGGGATTTACACCCCAATAAGCTTCGCGTCTTTTAATGTCCCCCGTTATTTACACCCCAAAAAGCCTCACGCCTTTTCGGGGACCCCGTTTTAAGATTCTTCGTCGCATCGCTCCTCTGGATGACATAAAATTACTGTTGGATGATAAAGTTGCTTTTTGCTCTTATTAACTCTTGTCATTCCGAGCGCAAGCGAGGAATCTTAAATTTTTTTCGGCAAGAAAAAACACAGGCGGTAATCCAGCCTGTGCCTTATTATTGCTACATATTATTATAAACGCATTATGAGCCGCCTACCGAACCGTCCCATGTGTCGACTTCGGTGCGCTTCATCTCGTACTCGTCGAACCACTTTGTAGTGACCGCTTTTGTTTCGGTAAAAAAGCGTATGCCGTCTTTGCCCAGCACATGCAGGTCGCCGAAAAACGACTGCTTATGCCCCGTGAAAGGAAATATGCCCACCGGCACCGGTATACCCACATTGACTCCCACCATTCCGCCGTGAGTGCGGCGGGTAAATTCCCGCGCGTAGTATCCGCTGTTTGTGAATATTACGGAGCCGTTAGCGAACCTGTTTTTGTTCATCAGTTCTATGCCTTCCTCGAAATCTTTCACGCGCTTTATGCACAGCACCGGCCCGAATATCTCTTCATCGCCCACGCTCATTTCAGGCGTTACATGGTCGAATATCGTGGGGCCTAGGTAAAATCCCTTTTCATACCCTTTTACCGTAACGTTTCTTCCGTCGAGCAACAGCTTTGCGCCTTCCTCAATGCCTTTCTCTATCCAGCCGAGCACGTATTTTCTGTGGCTTTCGGTAACAACGGGGCCAAGCTGGCTCGTCTTGTCGTACGCCGGGCCTATCTTCAGCTCGGACGCGTACTTTACGAGCAGCGCCACAAGCTCGTCGGCAATGCATTCCTGCGCGACGATGACGGGCAGCGCCATGCAACGCTCGCCCGCGCATCCGAACGACGAGTTTATTATGCCCCTCGCCGTGCGCTCGAGCGAAGCGTCTTCCAGCACAAGGCCGTGGTTCTTCGCTTCGCACAGCGCCTGCACGCGTTTACCGTTAGCAGCGGCGGCAGAATATATGCGCAGGCCTACCGACGTCGAGCCTACGAAGCTGACGCCGCATATATCCGGATGTTCGAGGAAGATTTCCGCCTCTTTGCGGCTGCATGTCACTATGTTTAGCACGCCGTCCGGCAGCCCCGCCTCCTGCATAAGCTCGGCGCACCTTAAAGCCGTCATCGGCGTCATCGATGCGGCTTTAATTACAATAGTATTGCCGGTGGCTATGCAAAGCGGAGTCATCCATCCCATAGGTATCATGCCGGGGAAGTTGAACGGCACGATGCCCGCGAAAACGCCTACCGGCTCGCGGTACAGCACGGTATCGTAGCCCGCGGAAGTGTCCATCAGCGATTCTCCCATCATAAGGCTCGGCACGCCGCACGCGAACTCGACGGGCTCTTTCACCTTTAGCATATCGCCTTGCGCTTCGCTCCACACCTTGCCGTGCTCGCGCGCTACCATATATGTGAGTTCCTCCATATTCTTATCGAGAAGCTCCCTGAACTTATACAGCACCTGCACACGCTTCATAACGGGCGTGCCCGACCACGCGGGGAACGCGGCTTTTGCGGCAGCTATTGCCTCTAATACCTCGTCTTTGGTGCAGCACGGGGTCTTAGCTATCACCTCTCCCCTGCTCGGGTCGTATATATCCATGTATTCATCCGCCACGGATTCGCGCCATTTTCCGTTTATGAAGCACTTAAGCTTCTTAACCTCGCTCATTGCAAATTCTCCTCACTTTATTGTTTTGACGCTTCCTAAAAAGCGTTTCTGCTCATCGGGCGTATCCAGCCCCAGCGTGCCGCCCGGGTTCATTATGTTGTCCGGATCGAAGTGGCGCTTCAGGGCTTTTATAACTTCATACTCGTTCTTTCCTAACGAGCCCTCGAGCCACGGCCCGAACATCTTGCCTATGCCGTGATGGTGGCTCATTGACGCCCCCGACTTCTGTATCGCGTCGAGTATGCCGGCATGGAACTCACGGAAATCCTCGGGGTCCGTCATCTTCACAATGAATATAAAGTAAAGGTTGGCGCCCTGAGGATAGACGTGCGACATGTGCGTCATGCATATAGTATTCGGACGGGATTTACAGTAGGCGCGCACCTCACTGTGCACCTTTGACATGTTGCTCCAGTTTACGCTGCATTCCATAGTGTCGGTTATTACGCCGAAATCGTGCATCGTGTCGCGCATATACGGGTCGTTGAACCGCCCTTTTTCCCACGCCTTCGTGACCATACCTGTAAGGCTCATGCCGCCAAATCTTCTGCACACCTTATGTACGTTGTGCGCGCAGTTTTTGGAGAATCCCATTTCGCCGTTGGTAAACCCTAAGAAAAGGCACATCTCGCCCTCGTTGAAGCCCTTAATGCGGAACAGATGTTTAAGCGGGCTTTCGTCCACACCGTACATGCGCATCATTATGCCCGTCTCTTCCGGGTCAGACAGCCTGAACACGGACGGATACCCCGCCTCCGACTGCATTATCTCCCTCGCCGCCTGCTGCGCGATTTCCCAGTTTTTAAACATATACGAGAACCGCTTTATCGTTTCGGGCATGTGTCGGAAGAAGCGCAGCGACACGTGCGTAAGCACTCCGAAAGCGCCTTCGCTGCCCATCATTATATGGCCGATATCCGGGCCCGTCGCCTTGCGCGGGTAACAGTCCGTTTTTATTATGCCTGTCGGCGTCGCGTACTCCTGGCCTATCACTATGTCCGATATTACGCCGTAGTATGTAGAGTTCTGCCCTGCGCCGCGCGTCACTACCCAGCCGCCTACCGAAGAGTACTCAAAGCTCTGCGGAAAATGTCCGCACGTATATGCGCGCTTCGCGCCGAAAAGCTTTACGGCGTCGTTTAAAATCTGCTCAAGCTTTGGGCCGCTCATGCCCGCCTCTACGGTTATTATCTGGTCGGTTTCGTTGAAATCCACGACCTTGTTAAACCGCAGGCGCATGTCGAGCGATACGCCCCCTTTTGTGCACTCTACGCCGCGCGTTACGGACGAGCCGCCGCCGTACACATATAAAGGTATCTTCTCGGCGACGCAGTAAGCCACTATTCTTTCTATCTGCTCCCTGCTTTCCGGATACAGCACCGCGTCGGGTACGCTGTCTATGCGCTTTTCCCTTAGCCGCATTATGTCGTACATAGTCTTGCCGTAAGCTACGGAAAGGCGCGAGTAATCGTCCGTACGTACAAATTCTTCGCCCACTATATCGCGTAAAGAATTAAGCTGCTCTTCGGAAAGCTTGCAGGGTATATCGAATTTTACTTCGTCAAAGCCCAAATCGACTTTATAGTCGCTGAAAAACGAATCGTCGAGCTCGAACGTTTCTTTGAGTATCTTATACAGCGACTCTTTGGGCGCTTTTATCTCCAGCGGGTCGCCCCATTTGAATATCGACCTGTAGGAGTTGCCTGGGAACTCGCCCTTTACCCATTTCGGCTCAAAACCTTTATACGGATGCGACACTTTCCATACCCCCTTAATTGATGTTTTTCTTATAGAGCGGCAGAAGCTTGCCGAATATCTTGCTGAACACCTCGTCATATAGCGCTTTATAAGTACTGTGAACCCGCATGTCGGGCAGGAATTCGTCCTTTATGTGCACCATCGCGTCTGTAGCTTCCTGTATGCTGTTATATACGCCCATTGCGGCAAACGCCACAAGCGAGCTTCCCAACGCCGTCGCCTCGTAAGTCTGTATTCTGTACAGCGGAAGCCCGAACATATTCGCCGTTATGCGGCATATCTCGTCGCTCTGCGAACCGCCTCCCGCTATGAACAGCTTCTTTATGCTCACCTTTCCCCGCCGCTCCATAGTATACAGCCCGTCCATAAGCGCAAAGTTAATGCCCTCTATTATCGCCCTGTAAATATGCGCTCGCGTGTGTATGTCCGAAAAGCCTATAATAGCTCCTCTGGCTTTGGGCATTACTACGCCGGGCGTGAAATACGGCTGGAACACAAGGCCTTCGCAGCCCGGAGGTATCTCGGCAAGGCGCGCGTTTAAAAGCTCTTCGGCGGATACGCCCTTTTGCTTCGCTTCTTCCACCTCTTTCGAGGCGAACTCGTTCTTGAACCACGATATCAGCCAGTAGCCCCTGTACACCTGCACCTCGGGGTTGTAATGTCCTTTAATCACTGCCGGGTACGCCGGTATGAAAGGCAGCGGCTCCATGTACCTGTCTATCGTGAACTGCACCGTCGCCGTAGTGCCTAGGCCTATCGACGCCTTGTCGGGCGTAGTGCAGGAAAGGCCGAGAGTCTCGCAGCCTTTATCGGAGCCTGTCGCTATAAGCGGCAGCCCTTCGGGTATGCCTGTATTTTCCGCCGCTTCATGGGTTATTTCGCCCAGCGTCTCCCCCGGCTCCACAAGATCCGACAGCTTCTCGATGGGAATATCGAATATGCAGCGGTTGAGCTCTTTTGGCCCCATCCATTTGCGCGTTTTTGAGTTGAAAGGTATATGCCCTATCATATTCGCCACGGAATCTATTATCCTGCCCGTCAGCATGAAAGTAAGATACCCTGATATCATTACATACTTGTACGTTTTTTCCCATATCTCCGGCTCGTTCGCCATTATCCAGTTGCATACCGATACCTTGCGCTGCAGTTTAACCGTGTCGCTCATGCCTACTAGCGAGAACAGTGCCGAATTTACCGGCGGCACGGGCTTGATCGGAGTACATTCGCGCTTGTCAAGCCACACTATAGCGTCGCGAAGCGGTTTGCCGTTTTCATCGAGGCATACGCACGTATCGCGTATGGTAGTTACGGTAACGGCAATTATTCTGTTCCAGTCGCCGCCAGCGTCCATTTTAAGCTGCTGCGATATTTCGCACAGCGCGTCCCAATACACTTCGGGCTTTTGCTCAGCCCAGCCGGGATGCAGGGAATAGTAGGGCTTCTCATATGCCTTGCGCACCTTATAAAGTATATTCCCCGTTTTGTCCACCAGCGTCACTCTGATGCTTTGCGTTCCCAAATCCACCGTAAGCACAAGCGGGTCTAACATGGCATTTCCTCCTTACATGAAGCTGCTGTCATATCGCTCGCAGCTATTACGTCGCATCCTGTACCCAGTATGTTTGCGACAATCATATCGCCTATGTGCGCCTCCCGTGACACAACAACGCCAGCGAGCGCGCGCATCACGTCCTTTATCATTTCCTTTGGCACTTCGCCGTTGGTTCTTACGGGCAGCGCGGGCATTCCCCGGAACGCAGTGCGCACCGTGGTGCATACGGAACGTTTGGGCGATATAAGCTCCGTCTTTGCAAACTCCAAGCCGCGTGCGCACTTATACCCGGAAAACACATACTCGCCGCGAGAAAGCGCCGCCGATATGCGGCAGCCGTTGGGGCAGACTATACAGGTCAGCTGTTTCATTTCACTTCACCTCCGCAAGCGAAAAGTATACTTCGCTTCCCTCCTTAAGGCCCGCTTTTCTGAAATCTATCTCCACCCTCTCCATCTCGGGCGGGCGAAGCTGATTGTACGTTCTTTTATATATCTCTTTTCCGTTTACCGTTACTGAAAGCCAAGTTTTTCTCCGCTCGGCAAACGAACGGAAATACACGGTTACGGGCGCGTCTAAATCGCGGACGTCAAGCTTTTGCGGCACTACGTAAAGGAAATTTTCGTCCGCTTTTATATCGGCGTACTCTCGCTCGCCGGGCGAATAATGTGCTGCCGCGCGGCCAGCCGTCTCTCCGCTTTCCGAAACGTAATCCACAAGGTCGTTTACGTGCAGCGCGTTGCCGCAGCAGAACACTCCTCCCAGCATAGTCATGCAGCGCTGGTCGGATACCGGCCCTTTTGTGCGGTAGTCAAGCGGTATCTTTAAGCTTTCCGCAAGCTCGTTTTCGGGTATAAGGCCTACCGAAAGTATGAGCGCGTCGCACTCTATTATCTCTCCGGTGCCCGGTATGGGCGTCATGTTATCGTCAACTTTGGATATTTCCACCGCTTCGAGCCTCCCGTCGCCGATAACGCGCGTAACGGTTCTGCTCGTGTAAAGGGGTATATTAAAATCCTCAAGGCACTGGTATATGTTGCGCGTAAGCCCGCCGGGCGTCGGCTTGGCTTCGTATACGCCCACTACGTCGGCGCCTTCAAGCTTTAAGCGGCGCGCCATTATAAGTCCTATGTCGCCCGAGCCTAGTATTACGCAGCGCTTCGTGGGCAGTTTGCCTAGTATATTCGTGTAATACTGAGCCGTGCCGGCCGTGAATATGCCCGCGCAGTGGTGGCCGTGCACCTCTATTTGGCGCGACGTGCGCTCGCGGCACCCGCACGCAAGCACCAAAGCCTTTGCGGTAATACTCGCTATTCCTTCGCGGTTGACCAGCGTTACGCCGAAGCCCTCTGAAAGCTTTTCAACTTTTGACACGAACGTAAGCGTCGAAGTCTCAACGCCCGCATCAGGCAGCTTTTCTATGAACCTGTGCGCGTACTCCGGACCGGAGAGCTTCTCGCCGAAACGTATCAGCCCGAACCCGTCGTGAACGCACTGCTTGAGTATGCCGCCCAGCCTCGCCTCGCGCTCTACGAGCAGTACGCGGGCGGTGCCCGAAGCCGCTGTCGCAGCTGCCAAACCTGCCGGACCCGCGCCTATAACAACGACGTCGTATTCTTTCGCTATCATATGCCCTCCTTGACGTCGCCGAATATCACTTTGGAGTCGTACGAGCTTTTGCGCACCTGCTCCAACGGAATACCCAGTTCCTCGGCTATTATCTGTGCGACAAGCGGCCCGCAGAACCCGCCCTGGCAGCGCCCCATGCCCGCGCGCACGCGGCGCTTCACGCCGTCAATCGTATCGCACGGCACGCTCCTATGCAGAGCCGAGAGTATCTCGCCGCGGCTAACTTCTTCGCACCGGCATATTATTTTACCGAAATCCGGATCCCGCTTAATAAGAGCGTCGCGCTCATCCCGCGGCATTTCCGCCGTGCGCAATATGGGCTTTCGTACAGGATTAAAATCGGCGTTCTTTTCCGCGTTCAAGTATTCTGCTGCCATGGAGGCAACGTCTAAGGCTATCGCGGGCGCTGCGGTTAATCCCGGCGACTGTATGCCCGCGGCGTGTATTATGTTTTTAGTGAATCTCCCTTTGGATACTATGAAATCCTCTTCGTACGTCGCTGCGCGCACGCCCGTAAAATACGTTATTATATCGCTTTTAGAAAGCCTGGGGCTCGTGCGCCGCTGTTTGGCCAGTATGTTCTTTATGCTCTCCGCGTTGGTAGAAAAGTTTTCCCTCTCATATGTCTCAACGGCGTCGGGGCCGACCAGCAGGTTGTCGTCCACCGTGTGCACTATGCCTCCGCCCTTGGAGTGCGCGGTCTTCTTGTCCGCTATGTTGAGCGGCGAAGCTATCGTCCTCACCTGATATGCGCATTTTCTGTCCATTATCATGTTAGTGCCTTTTCGCGGATGTATCGAAAAGAAGCGGTCGCAGGCAAATTTGGCTATATCCTCCGCGAACACTCCCGCGGCGTTTATGACGAGCTTCGGGTACACCCTGCCCCTGTTCGTCAACACGCACTTTATTTCGCCTCCGTTTAAGTCCATGCCGACGACGGCGGTATCGAGCGACAACTTCGCGCCGTTGTCCACAGCGTTTTCAGCGTACGCTATAGCGAGCCCGTAAGGGCAAACGACGCCCGCATCGGGAAAGTACAATGCGCACGTTATCCTGTCGCTTAAATAAGGTTCTTTTTGCTTAAGCTCCTTGCGGCCCACGTATTTCGCCTTTATGCCCATCGCTTTCCAGTAGGCAAGCGAAGCGAATGCTACGGGCTTAAGCCACCGCTTTGAAAAGCAGAGGTACTGCCCTATGCGCCGGAATGGCACGCCGAGCTCCGAGCAAACCTTAGCGTACATGCGGTTGCCCGCGTCGTTGTATTTCTTTTTTAGCTGGCCGGGCCGAAGGTCGATGCCCGGATGCACCATGCCGTCGTTGCGGCTAGAGGCGTGCAGCGCCACGTCGTGTTCTTTCTCCGCGACAAGCACTTCGAGCTTATACCGCATGAGCTCCCGCGCGATAGCGCAGCCTACTATACCTGCGCCTATAACAAGCACGTCGGGGCTTGCTCCCTCGAGTTCATCGTCATTAAGCGGCGGTCGCTTCATCGGAGGGATCTCTGCGCCCGTAAATTTAATGTCGTTTACGAGCCCTGCGTATTTCTTTTTATTTACCGACATAAGCCCTGCGCGCACGATTTCGTTCCAGTCCGATAATTCGCCCGTAAGTATAATAACGCCGTCCCGTTCTTCAGCGCGCACACAGCCGTCAAACCTTTTCTTAAGCTTTTTATTAAGCGCATCAATATAGGACATATCTATTGGCGATTATGCCTTCCTCCCAATCATCATCTACACCCCACCAAGCCTTTACGGCTTGCTGGGGACCCCGCATCCACACCCCACCAAGCCTTTATGGCTTGCTGGGGACCCCGTATTCAAAAAGTATTCTCTTTTGAATTTTATTGGCTTTAGTCCCCGCTTATGTTTTCTCCGGCGACGCCAGCGGCAGGCATGGCTCCGGCTGCTTTTCCCCAGAGCTTGTCTTCACTCGAGCCCGAAGCTATGAGTATGTCTTCCTTTTCCTGTTCGCTTAGCGCGTCCATATTGCCGCTTCGTTTAAACTCCTCTATGCCCTTTAATACCGCGTCAAATCGGCGTTTGTTTATCTTGTTTGCGAGAGCGAATATAAGGCAGACCAGCAAGAGCACGAACGGTATTATTACAAACAGCCATTTTATGCCCGACACTACGCCGCTCTGTGCGTATGCCGCCGGGTCGAAGTTTTCCGTACTTGCCTTCAGTATCGAGTACTGGTTTTGATCAAAGCCCATCGCCTGCAGCCCGAAGCCCAGCACCAGTACCGCAAGGCCGCTTGCGAACTTTCTAAGGAACGTAGTCATGCCGCTGTATATGCCTTCGCGGCGCTTGCCCGTGCGTATTTCGTCTATGTCGAAAATATCCGTAAGCATTGCCCACGTGGAAAGGTTGCCCGCAGCCGAACCCACCGCTATAATAACGGCAAATATGCACAGCATGTAAATGGGCGTGCTGCTGTCAAGCCATATGAACGCAAGTGTGGAGAGCATCCATAACGGTATGCCCACATATATCGGAAACGCTTTTCCTTTTCTTTTGGCAAGCGCGCCCATTACCGCCATGAACACCATAGTGAATACAAGCAGCATCCCCATTACAAGCTCGTAGTTCTTATATTGCAGCACTACGATATCTATGTAGAATATAAAAAGCGCAAGCACCAAATCGACGGCTATCTGGAACGAAAGAAATATCCCCAAGAAATTCCTGTACGCCTTGTTGGAAAACACGGACGTCCACGTTTTAAACGTAGCTTTTTCCACTTCGGGCAAGTCTTTTCTCTCCCTCGTGCCGAGGAACGCAACAAACCACGCGATACCGAATATAGCCCCGAGCATCAAAGCCATTACGAGGTAACCCGGTTTCTGCGCGGGCCCGTTCACATTGCCGCCTATCGACTTTATTATCATGCTGGGTACTACCGCCGCGAACAGCGAGGCGCCTCCCGAGAACAGCATGCGCGCTGTAGTAAAGCTCGTGCGTTCGTTATAATCCGAAGTCATATCAGAGAGTATCGCGTTGTAAGGCACCATTACGATAGTAAACGCCGTGCCGAAGAACATGTACGCAAACGTATAGTAGATTGTTTTCGCGGTCACGCCGTCTATACCGAACGAATAGAACAGCGCTACAAACGAAAGGAACACCGGCGCTATGCCAACGAGGAAGTACAGCCGACGCCTCCCGAATTTAGAGCGCGTCCTGTCGGATATGTTCCCCATCCACGGGTCGGTTATCGCATCCCACAGTTTCCCGATAAAGATGATGACGGTAGCGGCAACGGGAGGCAGCCCTTCAACAAGCACGAGAAAGTTCATGAACAGCAGGCTGAACACCATGAACGCTCCGCCGCCGTAAATGTCTCCGCTGGCGTAGCAGAGCTTTGTCTTGAGACTGTTTTTCATAAGCGCACATCCTTTTGGCGTAGGTATAAACGCCTTTATTTATTTCGCCTTCAGGCGATTATTTCTTTTGCCGTTTCGAGCAATAGATGTATTATTCTCTCTGTTTTCTCCTTTGTCATTCTTGTGAGCGCTCCCGACGCGCCGAGCGAATAGCTGCATGCACCGTTAATAAAAACGGGCACCGCGACGCATTTTATATCCGCGCTTAATTCCCCGTCGTCTACGGCGTACCCTTGTCGCCTTACGTTTTCTATTTCCTCCAGCATACGCTGCTTTGAAGTTATGGTCTTTTCGGTGAATACGTCGAAGGTCACTTTGGAGAGCATCTTTTCCCTGTCTTCGGGCGGCGCGAACGCCAGAAGGCATTTGCCAACTGCGGAGCAATGCAGCGGCTCGCTGTTTCCTATCTTGGCGTTGACTACGAGCCGCGAGTCGGACATTATCTGCTCAATTACTACAGCCTTGTTGTTGGAGCACACGCACAGGTGCACCGACTCGCGTATGTCCGCCGCGAGCCGCTCCATCAGCGGCTTTGCCGCGGTTATTATATTGAAGTTTTTATAGTACTGCTCCGATAAGCGAAGTATCGCGGGGCCGAGCTTGTATTTTAGCGTCTCCTTGTTCTTCTCTACCATGTCGGCCTCAAGAAACGTGTCGAGTATGCGAAAAGCGGTGCTCTTGTTTATCTGCAGCTCGTCCGCAAGTTCCGTCACGCCCACGCTTTTTCTCGACGCCATAAACAGCAGCGCCTCTATGCCTTTTTTAAGCGACTGGCTCATAACAAACTCCCGCCGAGTATGAGGTTCTTCAATTCGCCTTCGTCCGCGCAGCGTTCAATGAACTCTGCAAACGCCCTGTGACGAAACGCCGTTTCCGTTATGCTTTTGTCGAGTGACCTGATTATAGTAATAAAATCTTTATGAGTTGTCTTGTTGATGGCGCAAAGCGCATTGCGGCTCTTCTTTTGGCTCTCGCTGCGGTGCGGCGGATACCCGCTGCCCGGCTCGTCGCAAAACAGCTTTTCGAATATATATTTAAGGTTAATATCCCCCGCCCAGCCGAAGCCTTTGTTAAGCGCCAATGATACGCAGTTGCCGCCGTTTATGCGTGAGAACAGCCAGGCGTCAAGCGGTTCCGTTATGTGTCCGCAGTACACGCCCGGATACTGCATAACTGAAAGCATGAACCCCTGCCCCGTGCCGCACCCGCCAATCACAAAATCGGCGGCGTTGGTTGCGAGCGCCAGCGCAGCAATGAGGCCGGTGTGTATGTATGTGAGCTCCGGCTCTGTGCCGTCTTCGCTCATGCCTATATTATACACCTGCGCGTCAATGTCTTCCAGTGCCTCGAGTATGAACTTATTTTTGTCTCTCGCGGACACTTCGCTTACAACCGCTATTCTCATAGCTTCCTCCTTATACACGTTACCGCTTTTTCGGCTATATCCTCAGCGGTTAGGTTGAACCGCTTTTGAAGGTATTCCTGCGTACCTACCTCGCCAAAGCTTTCATAGACGCCTACCCGCTCAACAGGCACAGGGCAGTGCTGCCCGAGCGTTTCAGAGACCGCGCTGCCAAGGCCGCCTGTAACGTTGTGGTTTTCCGCGGTTACTACCGCGCCGCACTTGCGCGCCGCTTCTATAACCGCCTGCTCGTCGAGCGGTTTTATTGTATGCATGTCTAAAACCTTCGCCGATATGCCGTGCCGAGCCAAAGCCTCGCGTGCGAGCAGCGCCTCGTATACCATTATGCCGCACGCTATTATCGCCACGTCTGTGCCTTCGGCAAGAACATTAGCCTTGCCTATAGTAAACCCGGCGTCTTCGCGGTATATCCTCATTACTTTCCTGCGGCTCGATCGCATGTAAAAAACGCCGTAATTTTGCGCCATATGCCTTACCGCCGTTTTGTACATTGCGGCGTCGGCTGGCTCTATTATCGTAACGCCGGGTATGGCGCGCATAAGCGCCAAATCCTCCAGCGGCATGTGAGTCCCCCCGTTTGCCGCAGCAGTTACGCCAGCGTCGCCGCCTATTATCTTTACGTTAAGGCTCTGGTATGCACACGACAGGAACACCTGGTCGAAAGCCCGGCGAGTTGCGAACGTGCCGAAAGCGTGGAAGAACGGCACAAGCCCGGTTGCAGACATGCCTGCGCATAATCCTACGGCGTGCGCTTCCATTATGCCGCAGTTTATGCCGCGCTCCGGAAACCGTTCGTAAAACCGTTTCGTGCCCATAGAATACTGCACGTCCGCGTCCACTGCGATTATCCTGTTATCGCGCTCCGCCTCGCTTATAAGCGCGTCGCAGTACGCCGTGCGCATCTCTCTTTCGTCAAGCTTTATCGTGTCAGCCAATAAGCTCATAACTCTTTTTCAGCCTTTCGTCTATTTCAGCAATGGCGGATTCCGCCATATCGTGCGTTATTACCATATAGTGGTTGAACCCGTCTATCTCCGCGAAGTTGCAGCCATGCCCTTTTTCGGTGTCAAGTATGAGCGCGGACGGCCCATGGTATTGTTTTGCGGCGATAAGGGCTTCATATATGCCTCCGACATCGTGGCCGTCCGCTTCATAGGTTTTGAGTCCGAATGATATGAATTTATCTTTGAGTGAGAATGGATCGCAGATATCTTTTGTAAAACCGTCAAGCTGGCGCTTGTTGTTGTCTACTATTATGATTATGTTATCCATCTGCCGGTGAGCGATAAACTGTATCGCCTCCCAGTTCTGCCCTTCCTGCAGCTCGCCGTCGCCCACAATGGCATATACCGTGCTGTTTATGCCTTGGAGCCTGTTGCCCAAGGCCGCTCCCGCTGCGAGCGACAACCCCTGTCCGAGCGAACCTGTACTTAAATCGACGCCGGGCGTTTTAAGACGATCACAGTGGCTCGGCAGCTTCGTTCCGCCCTTGTTCAGCGTTTTAAGCTCTTCGGCATCGAAATAGCCCCTGTACGCGAGCGCCGCGTATAGCGCAGGTCCGCAATGGCCTTTTGAGAGCACTACCCAGTCTCGGTCGCGCTTTTTAGTATCGCTTGGGTCAATATTCAGAATATCGGTGTACAGCACAGCGAGCAGGTCGCATATGGACATGCTTCCCCCTATATGCCCGTACCCCGCCGATTCCATTGCGCGTATTGTCAGTTTTCTTATCTCGGCCGCAGCGGCCATAGTCGCTTTAACGTTCATTTCTTCCTGCCTGTCAATATACTGCTTATAAACCCGCGCTTTTTGGGCAGCGGTTTATCCTCGTATTCGTCGAGATATATCTCTCTTTTTTGGTCGGACGAGTCTATCGCGGCGAGCGCAAACTTCAATACCTCCCTGCCCCGTTCGCCCGACAGCACGGGTTCTCTGTCGTTCTTTATCGCGTCCACAAAATCCCTTGTCGAGGCCTCGAAAGAGTCCGCCCAGTCGTGCTTTACGTCCCAGAACTCGGTAAGCTTGCCGTCGCGGTACATTACGACGGGCGCTACGCCGGGCAGCATGCAAGCCGTGCAGCGCGTTACCCACAAAACGCCGCGCGAGCCCGTTATCTCCATGCGTTCGTCGCACGTGTAGTACTTGCTCTGTATGTACATCTCGTCCGAGCTCATTATGTCCCAGACGCCGTAAAGCTTTTTGTCCTTATGCTTCCACATTACGACCGCCGGAGAATCGTTGTACACACCGGGCAACACCGGCGTTTCGTCTATCCACGCGACCACCTTTTCCACGTCGCCCAGCATATACATTATTAATGAAAACTTATGGTATCCGTCGTCGAACACAACGGGGCCGCCTCCCGAAAGCGTGCTGTTAAGCCGCCATATCCACGACTTTGCGTCCACGTCCCAGCCCGTCTCTTTAACGCACTCATCCGGGCTGCCGGTTTTTGTTTTCCTTGCTATTGTCGGCATGTTGCGCGACTCGAGCGAAGCGTTGTTCATTTTTAAGCGTATGCCCTGCGGAGTGCCGATTTCGCCTTCGTCGAGCAGCTTTTTTGCCAATCTGAACGGAGGATAGAACACGAAGTTCTCGTATACTTTGAGCTTGACTCCGTTCTCTTTAGCGGCATTTATCATCTTGTCGCATTCGGCAAGGTTAAGCGCCATTGGCTTTTGCACAGACACGTGCTTGCGCGCGCCAAAAGCTTTAAGCGCGTACTCGCAGTGCAGGTGATGAGGAAGCAGCAACTCCACCGCGTCTACGCCCTTGTCGGCCAGCACGTCGTCAAAGCTCGCGTAAACCTTGCTTATACCGTGCTGCTCCGCGAATTTTTTCGCCGCAGCCTGATTGATATCATAAACTCCCCACAGCTCGGCGTCCGGATTGTCCCTGTAGCCCGCCACATGCAGCGTGGCTATCCTTCCGCAGCCTACCAGCACAAATTTCAGCTTCCCCATGCATACACCCCCTCTTACCGCACGTGAAATTAAAGACGCTTTTATACAGTTTCTTCTCTTCTTGCCGCCTCGTACGTTTTAAGCCTTTCCTTCATATACGCGGGCATAGGTACGTCCCACCAGCCGAACGCCTTGCCGCCCGAGTCCGGGTAATCGCGGCATACATCCACGCTTATAAGCGCAGGTTTCCCGGACGCCATCGCTTCCTTTAGAGCGCGTTTTACGCCTTCCGGAGTGCTTTCGCCGTACGCCTTTATGCCGAACGATTCGGCTATGCGTTTAAAGTCGGGGCTGTATACTTCTCCCCCGCGCATGAAGTCGTTGCCGAATATCGCTTCGCCGCCCAGCGCGTCCGTCTGCAGGTCTTTTATAGCCATCCAGCCCATGTTGTTTGCGAGCAGTATTACTACGGGTATGTCGTACTGCGCTATCGTGGAAAGCTCATGCATGGTCATCATGAAATCCCCGTCGCCTAAGAATGCTAAAACCGGGCGCTTTGGTGCGGCGAGCTTTGCTCCTATTGCGGCGGGCACCGCCCAGCCCATAGTGGAGAAGCCGCCGGTCGTCAGGTTGCAGTACGGCTGTTTGTAGCAGTACTCCTGAAAAAGCTGCGCCTGCGTGTTACCCGAAGACGTGGAGATAATAGTATCGTCGGGCAGAGTTTCGTTCATAATGCCTACTAGCTGCGATATAGTTACGTTATCCGTTTGCCGCGACCTTATATCCGCAAGATACGCAAACCATTCCCGCCTTAAGCTGCGCATTTCCTCAAGGTATGCTTCGTTTATATCGAATTGAGGCGACGCTTTGAGTATCTGAGATATCGCGTCGCGTATATCGGCGATTATGCCTACGTCGGCGGCATAGTTCTTGCCTATCTCCGACGCGTCCGCGTCAATGTGTATAAGCTTCGTATCGGGGAAGTTAAACGCCGCGCCTTTGCGGTACGAGCACGTCGTTTCGTCGGCGAACCGTGTGCCTAGAGCGAGCACAACGTCGGCCTCTCGGCTAATCTTAAGGCCAACCGGCGTTCCCTTGGAGCCTGTATGGAAGCAGTACTGCTCATGCGTTTCGGCTACTGCGCCTTTTCCGGCCAGCGTAGTTATTATTGCCGCGCCCCATTTTTCGGCAAGAGCGGTTATCGCCTCGCCAGCATGTGCGCGCAGCGCTCCTCCGCCCACGAGTATTACCGGCCGCCGGGCGGTCTTCATCAGCTCAACAGCTTTGCCTATAGATACGCTGTCCGCGCACGGCATTGATTCTGCTTTTTCTTTCCGGGGCTTAAATAGCTGGCAGTCGCACTCTGACGCCTGTACGTCCATAGGCAGCGTTACTACGCACGGGCCGCAGCGCCCCGTAGTCATCTGGCTGAACGCGCGGCGCACAATCCTTTGCAGCTGCTCTGCTGACTCGGCCCTCCAGCTGCGCTTTGCGAGAGGCTCGAGGCTGCGTATAACGTTGCTGTCCTGATAGCGCTCTATCTCCTGCAGCACGCCAACGCCTTTCATATGCACGTGCGTGTCGCCGCACAGCGCGAGCATAGCCGTCGAGTCGACATACGCCGTTGCAAGCCCAATGCACGTGTTGAGCGTGCCCGGCCCTATCGACGCGAATATCGCCAGCGGCTCTCCCTTGACGCGGAAGTAGCCGTCGGCTATTGCTGCCGCGCATTGCTCGTGCTTTACCTGTATGTATTTTATGTTTCCCGATTGTTCTTCTTTTCTTAGGGCATCGAACAGCCCCAGCACGCCGTGGCCCGGTATGCCGAGTATGTAAGGCACGCCTTCGTTTACAAGCTGTTTTATCACTATTTCGCCGCCTGTAAGTTTCATATGGTAGCCTCCCAAATATCTATGTGGTATGTGTTTTCCGATAATTGCCAAATGCCTTCGATTTAATTGTTATGATGCTGAACTTAAGATGCTTTGCTTTGGAGTTATTTTAATAATATGACGTATAAAGCTATTATACAATAGGTTTTGCAAACACGGTTGCATCCTGCGCAACCAAAAAAGGCCGCAAAAAAGCCGGCCTCGGTTAAAGACCGGCTGTATATCTAGTTAGCTAAAGCAGCAGTTCCATAAAGCACACGGTAAACGGCAGATGTTCTATTCTTTTCAGGCGCACTTCCGTAAACCCGTAGTCTTCATACCAGCGCTTTAGCACGGCGTTTTCGTTTACTATCGCTATGGATATCTTCTCGCCGGAAAGGTTTTTAATGTATTGGGCGGCAAAGTCGAGCATGCGCCTGCCTATGCCGTTATGCCTTTTTCCGGGCAGTACCGCAAGCTTCTCAATATAAAACACGCCTCCGCCCGCGTCCTCGACGGCAAAGAAGCCCGCGCGCTCGCCGCCCTGCCAGACGTCAAACAGCTTGACACCCTTTTCCGCAAGCGATTTGAGTGCGTCGGCCTTTATGAAAGCGCCGTTTGACGGGGCGTTTTCCTTGGTTATGTTGAACTCTTTCGCAACCGTCGCAAACGCTTCGCGTATCACCCGCGCGCTTTCTTCGAAATCGCCTTTGCATTCTACTATGGAAATAATGTCTTTTTCCATCACGCCACCGCCTTGATTTGCATACTGCTAAGCTTGCAAGCCTGTTAAAGTATGCACATTATAACAC
>JAEZIZ010000102.1 GCA_023415915.1 Bacillota bacterium
GACTCGAACACGTGGGGGTATATACCGGGCGCGGGGGAACGCTTCGGCCGGGAAATCAGGTGGTGCGGCGTGATGCGCGAAAAGCTGGGTAGGGGGTACGTCGTCATTGAAGAGGGCTTAAACGGCAGGACTACCGCTCACGATGACCCGCAGGAAGCATACCGCAACGGCAGCGATTATCTTCCTCCCTGTCTTGAAACGCACAGCCCCATAGACCTTGTCATAATAATGCTGGGCTCGAATGACATAAAAACAAGGTTCGGCTTTCAGGCAGAGGACATAGCAGGAGGAATGGAGAAGCTTCTCGGGATAATAAAAAACAGCGGAGCGGGCCCGGAGGGAAAAACGCCTCGCATACTGCTGCTCAGCCCTCCGCATGTAAGCCCGCATACAGAGCTGATAGACTTTATTGACAGATACGAGGTATCAAAGCGGCTGGGCGCACTCTATGAACAGCTCGCCGGCCGGTACGGCTGCAGTTTTCTTGACGTGTCCACTGTCGTAGGCATCTCCGACTTGCCCGACGGCCTGCACCTTAATGAAAAAGCGCACGCTGCGCTCGGCAGCGCTCTTGCCGGTATTGTAAAAGAGATATTGGGGTAACGATTGGGGGCTGAAAAAAAGCGAAGCTAAACAGCTTCGTTTCTGTTGATATTTAATTAAGTCAGTTTGAAGTATGGAAGAAAAATTGTTTGGCAATCGCTATAAACTGCAATTAAAACTCGCGAAATCCTTATGTCATATCCACCGAATATATGTTCATCTTGTGCCTTTTCTTCTAATTCTTGATTTTCTAGCGGTTCGGGATTTCCAACGCCTTGAAGAGAAAACAATATCATGTTTAACTTTTTCTTAATTAATTCTGATTCTGGTATATTAAATAAAAAATCAACACTATTCAGAAGATTTTCACACAGCCGCATATTCCTTCCAATATTGCTTTCATTGAAGAAACTATCATCAAAAATGTCTTTAGTTAAAAAACTATATACTTTATATCTTTTATCAAAGAGTGTTAATTTTATTTGGGTGTCTTGTACTTCCTTTTGTTGTACATATGACAGTTCACTTAGTTCATTTGATTTTTCAGAAATCTTGTTCGCTTGTTTTTCCAACTTTATTGTCACTATGATTAACAAAATTGATATTAGTATTTGTGCTATATCGGCTACTGTAAAGTTTAACAAATTCATATATGACCAACCTTTCTAATAAAAATAATTATTACTTAAAAAGTTCAAACAACCAGTATGGAAATGGTTGTCTTTCTATCCCTAAGCATAACTTATTAAAGACGGGAGAACTTTTAGCCGTTACACTCCTTCAAGCGAAGCTGACTTAAATGACAGCATATACTTTATTGACAGTTTCAGTTTTTTTGATAAGAAACGCCTAACAAACCGCATAACAGTTCATAAACGGCGGTTTGCTTTGGCTATTGTATTTTATTCGGTCAAGAATTGCGCCTCATCTTAAGCTTCCTTATCTCGAGTATCTTGGAAAGTACGGCTTCAAGATTGAGCGGTTTGAAGAAAAAGAAATCTGCGCCAAGCTCCAGAGCCCGCCTTGTTACCTCCTCGCTTCCCAAAGCGGAAACGACGAGCACTTTTGGCCTTTCTTTTTCAGACGAGATTCTTCGCAACACTTCCAGACCGTCGACGCGCGGCATAACGAGATCCAGAAGAAGTACATCCGGGCGGGTTTGCCGCAACAGCTCCACTGTTTCAGCCCCATCTGCCGTAATGCCTACTATATTGATATTGGGATTGAGAGACAGATAATCGCTGAACAGTTTTGTGAACTCGCTGCAATTATCAGCGAGCAGAACGTTTATTTGTTTCATCATGTCTCCAATATATATAAGATTATATATAGAGTTTAGCATATATGTTTAATAATTACAACCATAAAATTACTGTCGATATTTATCATATTATATAATATCAAAAAATCTTTGATTGCCCGAAACACGGCGTTCTCACCTATTTTTAGAGCCTTAATATAATAAATGAGAAGGCGATAAAAAGGAGGATAACGTTATGATACCCAGCAAGGAACTTCAGGAATTGGCGCAGGCGCTTAAACGTTCCGCCGAGTATGTAGAAATGATGCAGCTGCGCAGGCGCGTGATAGAAAATCCGAAGTTCGGCAGGCAGATGCTGATGTTCGAGCGGGAGCGCGCGCGCCTTTACAGCATGGGGCTGCAGAGGGAGGAAGTCGCTCAAAGGGAGAAAAAGCTGTTTGCCGATTACCGGGCGCTGCTTGCGGAGGAGGAAGTAAAGAAGTTCATCGAAGCGACTCGTGTTTACCAGAACATGATAACGGAGAGCATGGAGTATTTAAACAGGCTGCTTGAAAACAGGAGTTATTGACGTTTAAATTACATAACAGCGCGGGAAACAAAATAAGTCCTAAAGCTGCAGCAAATAAAGCAAAGAAATATTAGATTTAACCGCTATTAATCGTACGCATAAAAGGTTTCGGGAAAAACTCAAAAGATTTTTTCGGGACGATAATACCCCATAAAGCCCAGGCTCTATGGGGTATAATACGAGATCCTCTACAAGCCGTGGACTTGATGGGGCGTATACGGTGTCCCCAGCTAGCCATGAGCTTGACGGAGTGTAAATTATAGTATTATCAATGATCCCAGCCAAAGTACCGGCCATAATGCTGAGCTGCGTTGCGGGCGGCGGGCGCCGGCCTTCTCCGTGAATCGTGCGTTCCGGAAAAACTTTTGCCGTAATAATCTGAATCGCGCCTGCCCAAGCCGTCGCGGCCGGGCCTTTCCATATTATCACGCCTGTTGTACGGCGCGCCGTGATATATCAAGCTGAAGAAAAATCTCGGGAAACGTTTTCCCCTTACATTATAACCTGCCCGGGGGTAACTTCCTCTTGCGCCGCTATGCGGAGCCCGGCCCGGGCCGCCTCTTTGCATACCGTCAGGCATATATGTCTCCTTTCATACGTTCACTTATATCCGTTGTTACTCTATATTATGTATCCGTGTTGCGATGCGTTCTGCATACGAAAACATTGAGGGCTAAAAAAGCCGCGAAGTATGGAGAAAGTCGCCATATTGGTCTATACTATATTAGTACACATTTGACGGGAGTGCTTGAAATGAACGATGTTTGTTATGTGGCTTACGACAGGGGAGACTATGAGGAGTACAAGATAAAGCCAGGCATGACGCTTGACCGTATAGGAAAAGAGCTGTTCTCCGACTCTATTTGCGCCGTAATGGACGGCGTACTCGTTTCGCTGGCCGAAGAGGTTAAAGCGGGAGCGAGAATCAACTTCCTTTCTCCGAAAACGAACCAGCAGGCTTCGCGCGTATTTTTAAGGGGCGCGACTTTTCTGCTGTACTGCGCGTCAAGGGCTTTGATGCCGGAAAGAGAGCTCATAGTGGACTACGCGCTGTACGGCGGAATATTCTGCCGTATACCAAATATAACGAAAGATGAAATATCCGCGCTCGAAAAGAAGATATACGAGTATATAGCGAGCGATAAGGACTTTACGCTTACAATTATGCCGGTAAGCGACGCAAAGAAGATAATGCTAGACGAAGGGCTCGCCGCCAAGGCGGCGCTGCTCGCGTACCGCCCGTTCGATTATTACAGGATGTACGAGTTTGACGGGCAGAAAAACTATTTTCACGGCATAATGCCCAAAAGTTCGGGCTACCTTGACGGCGTCCGCCTTAAAGCCTATTCTAACGGATTCATACTTACGTACCCGACGCCGTATACAGAATCGGCCACCCCGATAACGAACCAGCCAAAGTATTCGCGCGTGTTTGAAGAGGCTGAAAAGTGGTCGCAGGTGCTCGGGGCGGCGTATGTCGCGGATATCAACGACATGTTCAGAAACGGAAATTTCGCAGATTTTATCGACGTCAACGAAGCGCTGCACGAAAAGACTATAGCGGGCATCGCGCAGAAGATAGCCGACAGGGAAGGCGTGCGCATCGTGCTGATTGCCGGGCCGTCCTCGTCGGGCAAGACGACTTTCGCGGGAAGGCTTGCAGTGCATCTGCGCGCCATAGGCAAGAAGTGCAGGCCCATATCGGTGGACGATTATTATAAGAACAGGGAAGACATACCTTATGACGAAAACGGCAAGAGGGATTTTGAAACAATAGAAGCGCTCGACGTCGAAAAGCTCAACGAAGATCTTAAAAAACTGCTTGCATGCGAAGTAGCGCATATGCCAAGGTACGATTTTGTTACGGGCGAGAGAAAGCCGGAAACCGTTCCGCTGTGCATTGACAGCGACATACTCATTATTGAAGGCATACACGGGTTAAACGACGCGCTTACCGAAAGCATACCCCACGATATGAAATTCAAGGTATTCGTGTCGCCGCTCACAACGCTCAACATAGACGAGCACAACGTGGTTTTTCCCGACGACCTGCGGCTGATACGCAGGCTGACGCGCGATATACGCACAAGGGGCTTTTCGTTCGAGCAGACGTTTTCCGTGTGGGATTCGGTGCGCAGGGGAGAGTACAAATACATACTGCCGTACCAGGAGACGGCGGATGAGATGTTCAACTCCACGCTTTTTTATGAGCCGCTTGTGCTGAAAAATCATTGTTACAGCGAACTGTTGAAATTCAAGCCGGATATGCAGTATTACCCGGAAGCGCAAAGCCTGCTGAAATTTTTAAATTATGTGCTTAGTTTCAACGATGAAAGCGTTATTCCAGTTAAAAGCATACTGCGTGAATTCATAGGCCCATTAAAAACAAAATGATTTCTTGGAATAATTTACATACAAACGCGGTTATAAATAGCCTCCGTTTAGTCAAAAATAAGCTCAAAGGAGGCGATTAAATGAAAAAACTGATTATTGCAATAATGGTTATCATTGCGCTGGCTATGGTGTTCGCCGGCTGCGCTAACGACAGAAACAATCAGACTTCGCCAGGCGTGTCACCCATAGTAAGCCCGGACATTGGCCGGAGCCCGTCGCCGCTGATAAGCCCGCTCCCTGATGGAAGCCCGCTGGTAAGTCCGAATGGAAGCCCGATGGTCAGCCCTGACGGGAGTCCGCTGGTAAGTCCGGATTTGCTGCCGGGTGATAACGCGTCGCCGGCAATTACAGTATCGCCGGCTGTATCACCCAGTTAGCGTGACATAGCCGCATTATCAGGTAATTCATGGCAAGTAAGAAGGTGCTTTGATATAATTCTCTTAAGGGAAGGGGTCAGGGCATTTTCTTTATTTGCCGCTTCCTTTTTATAAGGCAAGATGACCAGAAACAACTAATTTAAAATCAGGCTTTAACAGACGAAAGCTCATGTATCATTCAAAGGACCGAAGGGACGAAGAATCTTAGCCCCATACGGTTGGCGGAACCATATGCCTTTAGCATTGCCAGCAAGAGTCCTTTAAAGGGTTCAAGAAAAACCACCCCTTGAAGGGGTGGATGATTATTACCGCGTTAGCGCGTCTATTGCATTTTGCAGAGTATCCTTGAAGAATATCTGTTTTCCGTTGTTGCATTCGTAAATAAAGCTTTTCAGGCTTTTGCTTTTTATATCGCCGAAGCCGCCCGTTATCGCAAGCTTCATACGGTAATTTGAGAACTTCTGTAGGATTTCGCCCGCAAGCCCTGTTTTAAGCGAGAAAAATTCCTCGGGCAGCGCGTCTTTGGGCAAAACCATGCGCGTACAGCCGTTATAGAAAACCTCGCCAATTAGGTCGAGCACGTCATTAGTTCCCTTAAGGCTTATGCCGGAAACTATGGCTATCTTTGCGCCACTGCTTTCCTGATAATCTATCATGCAGCAATTCACTTCCCGTCTATGAACGAGGCCACTTCGTCAGCAAGCCCTATAAGCGCGTGCGGTTTGCCCGCGAGCACCCGTATCTTAGCGTGGGGAACGAGCGATTTTAAGCGCGCGGCATTCTTCTTTGTAGGCAGCAGCGAGTCTTTGTCTCCCGCAATGTATAACACAGGCATATCGAGCTTTTCAAAAGCGCTGTCGGGAAGCGCGCCGTAGCCCTTAGCGCGGGGTATGAAATTTTCGCCTACAAGCCTTCCAAAAGCCAATACTTCTTCCGGCATCTCAATATCCCCGTATACGAGCCTGTTGCTTTTTACGATGCCTTTTTCTCCCGTAAAAGCATACAGCAGCGTTTTGAATAAAAACGACGCTCGCAGGGGCGACAGCCCGCCGGACGCGATGAGCACAAGGCTCTCCACGCGCTCGGGCGCGTAGGATGCAAGGCTTAACGCCATCCAGCCGCCCAGCGAATTGCCCACGACAGCAGCTTTATTAAGCCCCAAACCGTCCATTGCCTGCCTAAGCCACTGCCCGTAATTCGTCCCTTGGGGCGACGGCCTGCTCTCGGCGCTCTTGCCGGGCTCGCCAATCAGATCTACCGCGTAAACTCTGCGCGTTTTACCAAGCGTCATTACGTCGCCCATCCACATGGCGGAGTTTGCAGCCGAGCCGTGCAGTAATATTACGGCTTTATCCGTTTCCGCGCCGCAAGCTATAACGAACGTATCGCCGAATGAGGTAGCTATGCTCTTCATCTCGCAGGGAACAGGCCAGTACGTTAATATCTGCTCATACCGTTCCATTATCTTTTTTTTGCCCTCGGGCGTGCGGTATACTGTATTCATACTCTTCTCCTTAATCGCTTTGGCTGCTTAAAGCCGATATGCACTCAAGTATCGCCGTTATGAAGACCGGCGTGCCCCAGAGCATTACGCGCAGCTTGTTTTTGTCCGCCGACCTCTGTATATTCGCGGAACATAACCCGTAAGACGGGTCTTTAGAGTTCAAAGCTGCCAGCAGCATGCTCTCTATCCTGTCGGCCTCGTCTTTGCCGCTTAACGTAATATCAACCACCGCCGAAACATCGACTGCCGGCTTTGCCTCTTCAGACGTTTCAAAACCGCTTGTGCCGCGCCCCTCGGTAAATATGCTGAGGTCGTGCCCACTTATGCGGTATTGCTTGCCAAGCTTGCTTGCACGAAGTTTCCCTTCCGCTATATAGCGCCTCAGCGTTTTAGGGTGAAGGCGCAGCATATCCGCCACCTGCTCAACGGAGTACCACTTATCATCCATAACCATTCCTCCATATGGCGCATTGTACCATAAAGTATCTTAACATGTCAATAATAAATATTAATAGGGAATAATAGGTAACAGACAAAGGGAACAATGGAACGTCGTTTTCAGGAAAAATCGCGCTTACACTGCAGCATGAGCATTGTTAAGGAAGCTGTTCTGGCTTGGCCTTTTGGAACACAATGTTAATCGGTTCATATTATATATATTATGAAGCTGTGTATATAAAGCTGTGTATAAAGCCAAGAAGAAGGAGAATGATAACATGAATCGAGATAGATGCGCAGACATGTATATGCCGATGGGGAACGTGCCTCCGCCAAGAGGCGTACCGTGGGATGACAACATGTCAATGATGCCTTTAAGAAGAAGCGATAACACGATGGGCTTAAGGATGCGCGATAATACAAATATGGACTGCCAGACGCATGAGATGGTGATAGAAGATGTTGAGCTCGCGCATGCTTATGTGCCGTTTCAGAAATGGTGCCCTACGTTTATGCCGCTGACAGGCCTTAAAAAGGGAACTATTTTCCCGGCGCTCGTCGGTGTATACGGCTGGGAAAGAAGACAAGGGATGGGAGCTGATAATATATGAGCAGAGACGAAATGTTAAAGCGGCTGTCCGCGCTGGATTTTTACGCAATAGACCTTCACCTTTACCTCAATACCCATCCGGACGATTGTGACGCCATAAACAAGTACAACGCCGTAGTGACCGAAGCTAATGAGCTTCGCCGGGAATTCGAGAGCATGTACGGCATGTTAAGCGCTCATAGTGCTACGAGCAGGTGCCCGTGGCAGTGGATTGAGAACCCATGGCCGTGGCAGTACCAGTTCAACTTTACTTTGGCAGGAGATGATGACAATGTGGACATACGATAAAAAGCTGGAATACCCAATAAAGATAAAGAGGCCGGACCCGAGGATGGCGAAGAACATTATTACGCAATACGGAGGCCCGGACGGAGAGCTTGCCGCCTCGCTGCGTTATCTCAGCCAAAGGTTTTCGATGGTGACTCCCGAAGCTAAAGCGACGCTCAATGACATCGGCACGGAAGAACTCGCCCACCTTGAGATGGTAGGCACGATGGTAAAGCAACTTACCGAAAACGCGAGCATAGAGGAAATAAAAAAGGCGGGATTGGACGCATATTATTCCGACCACGACAAAGCGGTATATCCCGTCAGCGCTTCAGGCGTTCCCTTTACCGCCGCGTATATACAGTCCAAAGGCGACCCGATGACAGACCTTTACGAAGACATGGCGGCAGATGCTGCGTTCATATAAGAACAACAAAATAACCCGGGCAGCCGGGGGGGAGAACTAAAAATATACCGCATATGCTTTATTCATTCGGCGGTTTGGCTATAATGGAAGCCCGAGCTTGTTGGAAAGCTGCAGCGCAATGTTCATTACGGTCGCGGCGTATTTTTCCGATTTTTCCTCTGACATGCGGCTGACCGGGCCGGTGATGCCTATTACGGCGATCGGGCTCGAATTCTCGTCGAGAACCGGGGCGGCGTAACACTTTATGCCCTCGATTATCTCTTCGTTATCCTCCGCGTAGCCCTGCTGTCTGATCTTTGCCAATTCGGCCATCAAATCTTTTTTCGTAACGATTGTATTGCTCGTAAACCGTTTAAGCTCTATCGCGTCAACAATGAGGTTTTGCTGCTGTTCGCTTAAGAAAGCAAGATACGCTTTTCCAACCGCGGTGCAATGCAGCGGATCTTCGGTTCCTATGTTTGCGGAAAGGTTTATAAGCCCTCTGCTGTTTTGCGCGTCCACCGTTATTATCGTGTTTCTGTGGGTCGCTATGCAAAGCTGGGAGCTTTCCTGCGTTTCGGCTACCAGCTGCGCAAGGAACGGCCGCGCAATCTTAACCAGGTTTTTGTTGTTGAGCAGTGTCGGGGTATATCTTAAAAGCCCGATACCAAGGCGGTACATCTTTGAACTATCGTCTTTGTCAACCAGTTCGTTTTTTATCAGCGCCGCCAGCAAACGGTATACTGAGCTTTTATTCATGCCCGTAAGCTCAGCTATCTGCGTGAGCGTCAGCTGGCTGTGGTCTTTTAAGGTGTCGAGAATCGTTACTGCTTCATTAATAGTCTTACTAATGTTATTCACCTTACCTATATTGTATTTGACTACAGTATATTATTTACATATGGGCTTGTCAATAAAGCAGTTCAAAAAAAGAAAAATAATAGTCGTTATATAAAACAACTTATGATATAATCAACAATATTAATACTTAATTTCGCAGTTAATTTCAAAATATGCACGAAAACGAAGCAGTAATTTCATATAATGAAACAAAAACAATAAACATTGAAAATTTCATCGTAAAATAGTGCAAACATTTCATATAGTGAAATAAAAGCATTAAATTTTAAAATTATTTTTTAAATCATGAAGGATATTTTTATTTTGTGTAGAATAATATAAAACATAAATTAAAAATCAATTTCATATAATGAAACAATATAAAATTATATAAAAGGGAGAAATGCGCTGATGAAAGATAAAGTTGACTCTAAAGACTGGAATGTATCTGTTCCGGAAACGAAACTTGGTTTTATAGGCGCCGGCACACACGCGACAAACATGCTTTTTCCAAGTCTGAACTATCTTGACTTTATAAAGCGCGCCGCCGTGTGCGATCTTGATCGCGAGCGCGCCGAGTTTACCGCGAAGCGTTTTGGATTCGACAAAACGTACACGGACTACAACGAGATGTTTGAAAAGGAAGACCTTGACGGCGTGGTGGTATGCATTAACGCGGGGCTGCATCCTAAGGTAGTTAAAGCCTGCATGGAGGCGGGGCTTGATGTTTTCGTGGAAAAGCCGGTAAGCGTGACTCCCGAAGAAGCCAAAGAACTGTGGGAGCTCTCGCAGAAGCTTGGAAGGATAGTAATGGTGGACCATCAGAAGAGGAACTCGATAGCTTACAGAAAAGCGATGGACATCATCAAACGGCCCGAATTCGGTGAGGTAATGATGATAGAGGCAAAGGCCCACGGCTATGCTTATGATACGCTTCTTACCTGCCTGCTCGAATGGCACAGCCACGCGGTGGATATATTCAGGGCCTTCGGCGGAGACATAGTGGAAATGAAGGCAATGGGAAAGAGCGTCGCGAAAAACAGGTGCGCGATAGGGCTGGTGTGCAAGTTTGATAACGGCGTCGTGGGAACGGCCAATTGGGGCACGGAAGGCAATCGCGGCTATTTCTGCGAGAGGCTCGAAGTTGTCGGAGCGATGTGCGGAGTCATAGTTGAGAACGCACGCAAGGTGACGTATTACAGGGAAAACACCTCCGAAGTATGGGAAAGCGACTGGGCGCCACTCAGCGTCAACATGTCGCATGTTTTGGACGGCTACGTAGAAAACATCAAAACGTTCTGCGAAGCGATACATACAAGAGTGGCTCCGAAGCCGAGCCTGTATGACGAATGGAAGAATATCGAGGTGCTGCATGAGATATGCGACCAGCTCGGTTTCGAAAAAGAATGGAAAGTCGTTATCGGTGAAAGGTAGGATAAACAATTGAGCAAGACGCTGAAGCAATTTTTGATTTACGACGAACTGAAATCCATAGTGGGCGCGGGGAACCTTACGGATATCGAATGCGACCTTGACGCGTATTCGGTGGACGTCTGGTGGCCGGCAAGGATGTGGGCGGACAAAGGATGCAAGAGGCCGAGGCCCGACGTGGTAGTCTTCCCGGGCAGCGCGAAGGAAGTATCCGAAATATTGAAATTCGCAAACCGCAACGGTATCCCTGTAGTGCCGAGAGGCGCGGGAGCGGGAGGCCTCGGCGGAGTGCTGGCGCTGGACGGCGGCATAGTTATAGACATGAAGCGCATGAACAGCGTGGTAAACCTTGACGAGGTAAGCTGCAACGTGACGGCGCAGACTGGGATAATGCAGGTCGATCTGGAGACGTACTTAAACGACAGGGGCTATACGCTTAACCATTTTCCGGCGTCGCTTTACTGCTCGTCGCTGGGAGGGTTTCTCTCCTGCAGGGGTTCGGGGCATTTCTCAAGTAAATACGGAAAAATTGAAGACATGCTGCTTAGCCTGGAAGCTGTGCTGCCTACAGGCGAGATAGTAAAGAGCCTTCCGGTGCCTGTACATTCCACAGGGCCGAGCTTTGAAAAGCTTTTCCTGGGCGCAGAGGGCATATACGGAGTAATAACCGAGGCAACGCTGAAAATCAAAAAGCTGCCCGAAAAGATGTCCTTCAGGGCGCTGCTTTTCGACAGCCTGCATTCCGCCCTTGAGTCGGCGAGAAAGATAATGGTAAGCGGGCTCAAGCCGGCAGTCGTAAGGATATACGACGAGAACGACACTAAGATTATGGTCAAGAAGGTTCTCGGAGCGGACATAGACGGCGGTGGCTATATGATTCTCGGCTTCGACGGCTTTAAAGAAGTTGTCGAAGCGGAAGAAAAGGTAGCCATGAGGATATGCGAAGAGAACGGCGCGCAAGACCTTGGCGAGGAGCCGGGCTGGACATGGTGGAACAAGAGGTTCAACTTCTACTATCCGCCGTACACGCTGGAATCTTCAAGATGCCTTTACGGAGTGCTTGATTCGTGCGCGCTGCACAAGGATATAGAGAACGTATACCGCGGCATGAAAAACGCTATCGAGACTGAGTTTAAAGAGTGGGGAGTCAAATACATAGCGCACTTTTCACACTGGTACGACTGGGGCGGGTCGGTATATCCCAATTTCATAATTGAGAATCCGCCCGAAGATCCGGGGGAAGGGTTCGAACTTAACAACAGGATATGGGAGACCGGCATGAAGGCGATTCTCGAGAACGGCGGGATATTGAACGAACATCACGGCATAGGCGTTCAGCTTGCAAGGTTCATGAGAAAGCAGTACGGGGATTCGTTTGTAGTGCTTGACAGGTTAAAGAACGCTTTCGATCCGAACGGTATACTGAATATTGGCAAGCTGGGAGTGACTGGAAAATGAAAAATGCACTGAAACAGTTTAAAACGATAGACGAATGGCGCAACTGCCCGATGGCAAACTTCGTGTGCCCGGTTGCAATAGAGACCAGGCTCGAAACAAACACTCCCAGGGGAAAGATGTTTTTGCTGTCGCTGCTGTGCAACGGTGTGATGAACATCGACGAAGACATCGTGCAGAGGATGTACGAATGCTGCCTCTGCGGGCTTTGTACGCAGTGCGGGTTTGACGATACCGACATACCGGCGGCGATGGCGGCGGCGAGGGCGGACATATGCGAAGCAGGCTGCATGCCCGAAAAAGTACGCGAGCTCGGCAAAGCGATTGAGGACGGGTGCGTCTGGAATAGGTACCAGGACGTTGAGAAGCTTATAACCAAAGAAGCCGTAGCTTTCATAACATGGGAAGACGAAAATGCGGCCGCCTTTGAAAAGCTTGCAAAAAAAGCGGGCTTTACGCCTCTGGTAATAAAAGAAGGGGAATACGACAGCGCTCTGCTTTACGAACTCGGCCTCTGGGACGCGAGCGAAAAATGCATAGAAAAAATAGCGAAGCTTGCCGCAAACGCGAAAATACAGAGGGTAGTCGTAGATTCGCCGCATCTCTGGGATCTGTTAAAAAAGAAGGCTAATAGCGATAAGATAACGCCGCTGACCTCATATTTGAAGGAACTGGTTGACTCCGGAAAACTCAGACTGAGAAAAACGAAAGACGTCGTCACATACCACGACCCCTGCAGGCTCGTCCGCAGGGAGGACGACGAGACAACCGTACGCGGCTTGCTTGCCGCCGCCGGCATAGGCGTTGCCGAGATGAGATGGAACAAAAGGGACGCCAAATGCTGCGGAGGGCCGGCGCTGAAAATAATGGCGCCTAAGATTTCGGAGAATATTACGAAGCGGCGCATACGCGAAGCCGAAGACACCAAAGCCGAAAAGCTGCTTACGGCATGCGGGCACTGCCTTGCCAATTTCAAAGAAAACGGCTTTGACAAAAAAACCGTAAGTTTACTTGAACTGATAGTATCACTGGCTGAATAAAGGCGACTTGGAGGCAATCCTATGGGCGGATGTTTTTTAGGGGTCGATATAGGAACGAGCAGCTGCAAGGCGATAATTATCGACTCGAAAGCAAAAGTGCTGAGCAGCGCGACAGTTGAATACTTTCTCGATTTCAGCCACGAGGGAACCTGGGCTGAGATAGATCCGGAAAAATGGTATCAGGCGGCGGTGGAAGCCATAAAGCGCTGCATGGAAAAGGCTTCTGTTGAGGGCGACAAGATACTTGCAGTGGGCTTAAGCGGCCAGATGGTAAGCCTTTTAGGGCTTGACAGCGAAGGAGCGGCAGTCCGCCCGGTGATAATGTGGCTTGACAAGAGAAATGTCGGAGAAGCCGAGGAGCTAAAACAGCTTTACGGAGAAAAGATAAACGAGATAACATGCAATCCGGTAAACCAGCAGTTCACGCTGCCCAAACTGCTCTGGGTGAAAAAGCATGAGCCCGATAATTACAAAAAGATAAATAAGATAGTGCTGAGCAAGGACTATATCAGGTACAGGCTGACCGGAGAATACGCCACAGACTGCAACGACGCCTCGGGAACGCTGATGTACGATATAGGTAAAAGCGAGTGGTCAAAAGAGATACTCGATTGGCTGGATATCGACGAAAACATATTGCCCGATATATACCCCTCAACGGAGATAACGGGCAGGATAACAAAAAAAGCGGCGCAGGAAACAGGGCTCCGTGAAGGGACGCCGGTTATGGCGGGCTCGGGGGACCTGGGGTGCGAGAACTTCGCTTGCGGAGTATTTGAAAAGGGAGATTGCATGATGCGCCTTGGCTCGGGCGCCGCTATAACGATACCGGTCAACGAACCTATGCTTGACCCGAACCTTAAAGGGCCGTGCTGCGGATATTATAAAAAGGATATCTTTTTGATACAGGGCATGACGCAGGCTTTTGGCAGCGTTATGAGATGGGTAAGGGACGCCTTTTCCGGCGGAGTCAGCGAAGAGGTGTTTAAAGAGGACGCGTTTGAATCGCTGTGCGATATGGCGGAATGCGTGCCGATAGGCTCGGACGGACTCATATTCAATCCTTTTATAAACGCAGCGCCGTACTGGAAGGATTATATGCAGGGCGGCTTCATAGGAGTATCGCCCATGCATAAGCTGGGACACTTCGTACGGGCCGCGATGGAAGGAGCGGCATGCGCTTTAAAGGACGCGATGACGGACCTTGAAGAATACGGGAACACCAAAATAAAGGAATGCGTAGTCACCGGCGGCGGCGGAAAGAGCAGGCTCTGGACGCAGATAATAGCGAATCTGATTGACAAGGAACTTATAATAATGCCTTATGCCGACGCATGCACCGGAGCGGCGCTGATGGCCGCGATAGGCATGGGGCTCGACAGAAAAGCCATGATAAATGGCCTTTGGGAAAGCGTTGATTTGATAAGGGTTAAACCCGACGGGAATATGCCAAAAGACCTGAAAATGTATGAAAAGTACTCAAGGGTTCACGGCCTGCTGGACGGACTATATCAAAACCTCAGGAATAAGGGATAGATGCCGGAACGCTCCGGACGGGATACCACAGCTTAAGATTGCAGAAGGATGGAAGCGATATGGAAAGGGTTATGAAGTATAAAGCACTTGACAGAACGTCCTTTATGGATTATGGGCAAGTGCTTGACGATGCGGGCGCCAAGCTTTGCGGAACGAGCGATATACATGACTACTGGGACAAAGTAGCGTCTTTCGGAAGCGAAGGCCCGCTGGTCTGCTCGCTATTGAAGACAAAGAAAGCGCTTGGCGCGCCCGTCGACGAGATGGAGCGCCACCTTAAAACGCAGGAGATACTGGTTGCGCTTAAAGGAGACGCCGTGCTTGCCGTCGCAAAGCCGGACAACGATAAGGCTACTCCCGACGATGCGACTATAAAGAGCTTTCTTTTGAAACAAGGCCAGGGAGTGGTGTTTGATGCCGGAACATGGCACGCGCTGCCCTGCGCCGTGGACGAAACGAGCATGCTGCTTGTTGTGTTCAAGGAAAACACGTCTTATTCCGAGGACGAATCTGTAAAAACGGACATCTATTTTTCGAAACTGAAACAGGCTTTAACGCTTACCGCTTAAAGCTGTTCGTAAATATTTGTACGAGTCGACCGTACAATAAAAAAATTCAGGAGGAAAGACAATGGGTAAGAAAGTGAAAGTTTTTTCACTAGTGGTTGCGATAATGATGGTCTTCGTACTCTTTATGGGTTGCGGCGAGCCGGCGGCTCAGCAGTCGAGTGCTCCGGCTGCACCGAGTCAGGCTGAAGCCGATCCGGCGACCGCAGCGCCGCCCGAGGATAGCACTGAGCCTGCTGCTGAAAAAGTGGTAATCGGCTGCGCGATTCAGGGAAATCAAAGCACATTCATGCAATACGTTGTCGCAGGAATGTATCAGTATGCCGAAGAGAACCCTGATGTTGTCGAGATCAAAGTAGTCTATGCGAACGACGACGCATCGACGCAGTGCACACAGGTGGAGACTCTGATTCAGGAAGGGATAAACGCTCTTGTTATTAACCCGGTCGATCCTGACGCAAGCTCTCCCGCGGTGGACGCATGCAAGGCTGCAGGCATACCGGTAATAACGGTTAACACGACCGTAAACAACGAGAACGTTGCGGCGCACGTAGGCTCGGACGACGTTGAATCCGGCAGGCTTCAGATGGAGAGGATCATCAGCGTTTGCGGCGAGGACTGCAAAGTCGGCTACATCAATGCCGTAATAGGCCACTCCGCTCAGGTAGGACGTGAAAAGGGCTATAAGGCTGTTCTGGCGGAGCATCCGACGGTAGAGCTGGTAGCTTACGACTGCGGCAACTGGTCGGGAGACGAGTCGATGCAGATAGTCGAAAACTGGCTTGCCGCGGGCAAAGAGTTTGACGCTATCCTCTGCCATGCCGATTGCCAACTCGTAGGTGTGGTACAGGCGGTAAAGGACGCGGGACTGCTCGGCAAGATAAAGCTTGCGGGAATGGACTGCACGGACGACATAATGCAGCAGATCGACGAGGGTAATGTCGACAACTCGATCTGGCAGGACGGCGTCGGCCAGGGCTACAATTCGGTAAAGATAGCGATAGACGCTGCAAAAGGAGTCGCTGTCAAAGACTTCATGATTCCCTATGAAGTGTGCTCTGTAGACAACTATAAGGATTACCTGAAAAAGATCGATGAGAGGAATGCTTTGGCAGCCAAGTACTTCTGATTTAAGAGTGTTTCATGCGAAGCGGTTTTCCGCTTCGCATGAAACGAAATTACGCTTCCCAAAAGCTGCTCGAGGCTTTTTTGGGATTGGCCGGTTGCGCCGGCCGGGAACGAGGGCATATGAGCGATCAGATATATCTTGAAATGAAGGATATTTATAAGCGTTTCAAGGGAGTGGAAGCGCTTAAAGGGGTATCCTTTGCGTTACGAAAAGGCGAAGTACACGCGCTCGTTGGTGAAAACGGTGCCGGAAAATCCACGCTGATGAAGATACTTATTGGAATGCTGAAAGCCGACAGCGGAGAGATATTCTTAAACGGCAATAAAGTAAACTTCAACAGCATGAAAGACGCGCTGAACTCCGGTATATCTATGATATTTCAGGAGTTCAACTCGGTAGCCCATATGACGGTTGCTGACAACATCTATCTTGGCCGCGAGCCTTACAATAAATACAAATGCGTCGATTACAAAAAGATGCACGAGGACACGAAAGCGGTGCTCGACAAAATAGGCGTCGATATAAAGCCGAAGGATTATGTGGCGTCTTTAACGGTTGCCAAGATACAGCTGGTCGAGATAGCGAAGGCGATTTCGCTTAATTCCGACATAATAATAATGGATGAACCCACATCCGCGTTAAGCGACAAAGAAATAGAAAACCTGTTCAGGGTCGTAAAAGAGCTGGCTAACGACGGAAAAGCGATAGTGTTCATATCTCATAAGATAGACGAAATATACAAGATTTGCGACAGGATAACGGTGCTGCGCGACGGCAACTTTATAGGAACGGATCTTTCAAAGAATATAAGCGTCGACAAGCTGATAATGATGATGGTGGACAGAAAAATAGACGAGATGTTCCCGAAAGAATTTGCCGAAATAGGGGAGCCGGTATTCGAGGTGAAAAACCTCACGCGCAAAGGGGAATTTGATGATATCAGCTTTTACCTGAAAAAGGGAGAGATACTGGGGATTGCCGGGCTTATGGGGGCAGGCAGGACAGAGCTTGCCGAGAGCATATTCGGCATGAGAAAGCTTGAGCGCGGAGAGATATACGTAAAAGGCAAAAAGGTCAACATCAAGCAGCCCAAAGACGCCATTAAGCTTGGTATCATGATGGTACCGGAAGACAGAAAAAAAACGGGGCTCATACTTAAACTGTCGGTAAAAGAAAACATACTTTTATCGGACCTTAAAAAGTGCATGAATGCATTATATATAAAAAAGAAACTTGAAAAGCAAAATGTCGAAAAGTATTCAAAGATACTTGAAATAAAGATGAGCAGCGAAAGGCAGGCTGTATCCGCATTAAGCGGAGGCAACCAGCAGAAAGTGGTCGTGTCCAAGGCGCTTTTCCCGGAACCCGACATTATCATACTCGACGAACCCACGCGCGGAATAGACGTCAAAACAAAAGCGGAAATACACGCTCTGATGTCTAAGCTCGCGCAGCAGGGCAAGGCGGTTATAATGATCTCTTCGGAGCTGCCGGAGATACTTGGAATAAGCGACAGGATAATAGTACTGCACGAGGGCAGGTTGACAGGCGAATTGCTGAGGGAAGAAGCAAGCCAGGAGGCCGTGTTGCGCTATGCGATGGGCAGCAATTAAAAACTAACTTTTGAGATGGAGAAAAGATTATGTTTAAGGGTCTGACCAGGGATAAGATTAAAAACATACTGCAGAAGAACGCGATACTGATAGGATTTTTCATCATTGTTCTCGCTCTTGCCTTGTTCACCAAGACGTTCTTCACAGTCAAAAACCTGTTTCTGATACTAAAACAGGTGTCGTGTATTGGAATCACCACCGTTGCAATGGCGATGCTGATAATAATGGGATGCATCGACCTTTCCGTTGGCTCGGTGATGGCAGTGTCGGGCGTATTCGGAGCGCTGATGGTGAGCACCGCAAATCCGGATTGGTTGAACTTCGCTTCCGGCTTTGGTATAGACCCGGCGTGGATAGCAATGATCTCCGGAATACTGATGGGGACTTTATTCGGGGTTTTCAACGGGCTTATCATATCGAAGGGCAAGATACCGCCCTTTATAGTTACGTTGGGATCTATGACTATAGCGCGCGGGCTCGCTTATATACTTTCTCAGGGAATGCCTGTTGCGAAGCTGCTTGACTCCTTCAACTCAATAGGCGGAGGCTCGCTTGTGCTGTCGGCAAAAGACAACCTTCAGATAAGCAATACGGTGTTCTTCTATATAGCCATAGTGCTCATTATAAGCTTTATAATGAAGAAGCGGCGTTTCGGAAGGTACATATACGCCGTCGGCGGGAATGAGACCGCGGCTCTCGCTGCGGGCGTCAATGTGGACGGGGTCAAGTTCGGGACATATGTACTGTCGGGAACCCTCGTGGGGTTTGCCGGAATTCTTTCGGTTTCGAGGCTCAACTCTGCGCCGCCCGCGTTTGGCAACGCATACGAACTCGACGCCATTGCCGGCTGCATAATAGGCGGAATCAGCTTTAACGGAGGAATAGGCAGCGTCTGGAGCTCGGTTATCGGCGCCCTCATCATAGTAATAATACAGCAGGGCATGGACATGTTGGACGTCCAGACGTTCTATCAGCAGATCGTAAAGGGTGTAATCATTATTGCGGCGGTGCTTATAGACAGAAACAGGGCTGTATAGCGGGCGCATTCCAACCCGAAGCTGTATGTGTAATACAACAGTTATTATTTAATATACTCAAAATCTGAAAGGTGGATCAAAATGAGTAAAAAAATAAGGCTGGCGCTGGTTGGGGTAGGGAACTGCGCAAGCTCTCTGGTGCAGGGAACGTTCTACTACAAGGACGCAAAGATTGCCGAAGAGACGGGCGGGCTCATGCACTACGAGATAGGCGGTTATACTCCGGGCGACATAGAAATAGTTGCCGCTTTCGACATAGACGAGAAGAAGATCGGCAAGGACGTAAGCGAAGCGATATATATCTGGCCTAATTGCACATATAAATTTTACGACGTCCCATATATAGGCGTGCCCGTGATGCCCGGGCCGATGCTGGACGGAGCTCCCGAGCATCTGAGGAACTACTATAAAAAGGAATACTACAGGGTAACCGACAAAGAGCCTGTGGACATTGCCAAAGTGCTGAAAGAAAAGAAAGTTGACGTAATAGTAATTAATCTGCCGACTGGGTCGCATGACGCCGCGAGGTTTTATGCGGACGCGGCGATACAGGCGGGAGCGGGAATAGTAAACGGAATACCCGAATTCATAGCCAGTACGCCCGAGATAAACGAAAGAGCAAAGAAAAGCGGGTCGCCGATAGTCGGAGACGATTACAAGAGCCAGGTGGGGGCTACTATTGTGCACCGCATGCTGATGAAGCTGTTTGAGGACAGGGGCATAAAGATAAAGAAATCCTATCAGCTCAACTATGCCGGCAACACCGATTTTATAAACCTTGTTATGCGCGGCGAGACAAAGCATGTAACCAAGCACGACGCCGTCGCCAGCATACTCAAAGAGGACGTCCCCGTAGCGCCCGGTTTCGCGTTCGTGGATAACCAGGGAGACCAGAAGACCGCGATAATAGAGATAGAGGGCGCAAAGTTCGGAGGGGCTCCTATATCGCTGCAGCTAAAGCTTGAGGTAATAGACAGCCCCAACTCCGCTGGAGTGTCGATAGACGCGATAAGGTGCTGCATGATAGCAAAAGACAGGGGCATAGGAGGAGTAATAGAGTCCGCTTCCGCGTATTTCATGAAGCATCCGCCGAAGCAAATGACGGATGAGGAAGCAAGGGCGAAACTTGAAGAGTTCATCAGGGGATAGCAGCAAGAGAAGCTTTTAAGCCAATAAACCAAATAATGAGGTAAGAGCGATGAATCCCGTTGATATCACGGTTATCGGCAATATCATAAACGAAACCATCAAATTCCCCGACAGTACGATAGGCCCTGTACTCGGCAGTCCGGCCGCGTATTCCAGCATAGCGATGTCCGCCGTGGGCGCAAGGCCGGGGCTGGTGTCTTATTACGGGCCGGATATGGAAAAGCAGCTTGAGGAGCACCTTTTCAAGGTAGACCGCCGGGGCATGATAAAGGTCGAGCAAAGCACGACTAACTATCTTATCTACAACGAGGACGGTACCAAGAGGGTAGAGTATCTGCACAAGGCTCCGCTGATAAAAGCGTCCGACATACCAGGCGAATATCGAAAATGCGGCTACTTTTACATCTGCCCTATGGATTATGAGGTGGATATAGAAGTCAACAAAATGCTGTATGAAGCCGATAAAACGGTAGTCGTCGACATGGGTGGATACGGAGGCGCAACGTCCTATAAGCGCCTTACCATATTTGAGCCGGAGGGCGAGAAAATCATCTCCGAGGTTGCGCGCTACAGCTCGATTATCAAAGCGAGCCGCGAAGACTTAAGCTATATTGCCCCGGGGATGGAAGCTGGGGAAGTATGCGAATACTTCTTTTCCAAGGGCGCAAAGCTGTGCGTTGTAACGCTTGGCGCCGAGGGCGGCTATTATCAGCGGGCTGGAGAAAAGGGCGTACATGTAAAGAACTTCGTGGCCGACAACCCTATTGATTTTACGGGAGCGGGCGACTCGTTTGGAGCGGGTCTGATGGTCAGCTTAAGCCAGGGCAGGGATATCCGGGACGCCGTAGTCTTCGGAAACGCGGTGGCTTCGCTCGTTATAGAGAAGACGGGAGGCTGTGTCTGGGAAAGGATGCCGTCGCTCGAAAAGGTAAGAAACAGAATCAAATCTTTATAAAAATCTAAAGCGAAAGGAAGATTTGTATGAAAAAAGTGGGTATAGGAATAATCGGCAGCGGCTCGATTGCGGACATCGCGCATTGCCCCTCAATACGCGAACTGGATAACGCAGAACTCGTAGCGCTGTGCGATACGGACGAGCAGATACTTGAAAGAATGAGCAAAAAGTGGGAACCTAAGAGGACCTATAAAAACTATCAGGATCTTGTAAAAGACAAGGAGATAGATGTGGTTATAATAGCCACTCCCAATAATCTCCACCATGAGCAGACCATTGCGGCGCTTAATGAAAAGAAACACTGCATAGTCGAAAAGCCGTTTTCCTGTACTCACGACGAAGCGTGGGACATGGTGAACACGGCTAAAAAGAACGGCG
The DNA here is from genome assembly GCA_023415915.1 of Bacillota bacterium. Classification (GTDB taxonomy): domain Bacteria; phylum Bacillota; class Clostridia; order Christensenellales; family SZUA-584; genus DTFZ01. The sequence goes on from JAEZIZ010000102.1 coordinate 21,498, forward strand.
TGATGGTAATGACGGGCACCAATCAGAAGTTCTGGCTGCAGTGCGAGATAGCAAAGCAGCTGATACTGGACGGCTTTATAGGCGAGCCGAAGATGGGACGTTCCTCCTTGCACGAGACATGGGGGCTTTATCACGAGCAGCTCTCGTATACCAAGTTCAGGTCGGTTCCCGATATGGCGGGCGCAGGCGCGCTGTTTGATTTAGGCTCCCACCGTGTTGACCTTCTGATGTACCTGATGGGCTCGACGCCCAAGCGCGTTATGGGAATAGTGAAACGCCTCGCTACGCCCGAGGAATACACGAAGCTCGACGATTCGTACTGGATAACGATAGAGTTTGAGAACGGCGCTACCGGCGTTGTCAGCGGCGACAGGTTCTCGCCCGCGGTATCCAATATAACGGAGATTTACGGTACGGAAGGCACTATATTCTCGGGTTCCGAGGCAACCAACCCGTTCCAGTCTGCGCCTCTTGCGGTGTTCTCAAATAAAGACATGACCCTTGACCAGCTTCCGGACATTGTGCGCAAATACAGGTACCCGCAGCTGTTCTGGTCGGAAGATATTATGAGCGAATATGTGCCGAAACGTTGGGTACCTATCTATCCTCCCCGCGAATGGTCGTATATGAGGCTTTTAAAGCATCTTATCGACTGCGTTTTCGAAGGCAAGGAGCCAATAATAAAGATGGAAGACGGAGCAATTGTAATGGACGTGCTGCTGGGCGCCTTAAAGTCAATGGAAACCGGAAGCTGGGTGGATATACCGCTTAAGGAAGAGTACATACCTCCTTATTATAATTATAAAAAGAAGTAAAGCTCTTTCCTTCCCCGATTTTCGCCAGCAGGCCTCACGCATTGCTGGGGACCCCACGCTGCCGCCCGCTTGAAAGCGGGCGGCAGCCGATTCCTGCGAGGTAAAAATGGAACCGAGTTCAAACGAAATAATTAAAAAGATAAAGGAAAAACTTCTGGAAGAGAGCGAGCTCCTTTCAGAGGTGGTAAAATACGTCGACGAATCTTTCTACGCCGCAGTCAAAGCCGTTATGGAATGCAAAGGCAAGGTGATAATAACGGGAGTCGGCAAATCAGGCCACGTGGGAAAGAAGATAGCCGCAAGTTTAGCATGCCTTGGAACTCCGTCGTTTTTCATGCACGCGGACGAAGCGCTGCACGGCGATGTGGGCATGGTTGATAAAAACGACGTAGTTATACTTATATCGAACGGCGGCAAGACGGACGAAGTATTGAAGATGATTCCGTCGCTTAACCTGTTGGGTGCCAAGAAGATAAGCATAACGAACAGCAACTCATCTCCGCTTGCGAAACAATGCGATATATCGCTGTGCGTTAAGGTGGACCGTGAAATAGACCATCTTAATCTTGCGCCGACCGCCAGCGCCCTTGCCGTGCTCGCCGTAGGCGACGCTATTGCCGTAACGGTGGCCGAACTTAAGAATTTCGACAGGAAGAGCTTTGCGATAAGGCACCCTATGGGCGCTCTTGGCCAGCAGCTCATTAAGGAATACATGGAAGCAACCCAAAAGGAAGAAAAGGAAAATAAGAAAGAAAAGAAAGAAAAGGACACATACGTACAAGGGGAGACTATAGGCTTTTAAGCGCTGAAAATCCGTGCGGTTTGCGGTGGAATAAAGCAACGCGAAGCGCGCGGCGTATGGCTATCGGATAAACGTGCTATTATGATAAAGAAAGCGGCCTGCGCATTTGCGCGGGCTTTTGACTGTCAAAAAAGTATATATGTCATTCCGTCAGCTTCGCTTGAAGGAGTGTAACGACTGAAGAATCCCCTTATACAAAGCACTACCCATGGGATTCCTCGCAAGCTCGGAATGACAAAAAGGGGTTTATCGACAATCTGTGGCCTGCGCGTTTGCGCGGGCTTTTTGCGTTGTTGCGGAATCTGACATATTGCCTGCGCACCATTCATACGCATGTAATATACTCAAGGGTGATATTATGGCCGCAAAAAACATTCGTATAGCATGCAAAAGCATATTTAAAAACGGTTGCAGCATGTCAAAGAGCATATTCACGCAAAAGTGGATTCAAGTGATAAACAAACTGGAAAAAATGAAAGGCATGAATGGAATTAAGTCATAACTGACAGGCCTTCTCCCGCGCTTTGTAAGCATACATGAGAGGCCTTGTTTTTATCTCAAAGGGGAAATTTACATGAAAGCAGCGCTCTATTGCAGGTTATCCGAAGAAGATAAAAACAAGCAAAACGAAACCGACGACAGCCGGAGCATACAGAACCAAAAGTCCATGCTGCTCGGGTACGCCATGGAAAAGGGGTGGGAAGTATACAATATATACAGCGACGACGATTACGCCGGCGCGGACCGGAACCGCCCGGAGTTTAAGCGCTTACTGGAAGACGCCGAGCGCGGGAAGTTCGATATAGTACTTTGCAAGACGCAATCGAGGTTCACGCGCGAGCTTGAGCTTGTGGAAAAATACATTCACGGGCTTTTCCCCGCCTGGGGAATCCGCTTTGTAAGCATAGTAGACAACGCGGATACCGCAAACAAGGGAAATAAAAAATCCCGGCAGATCAACGGCCTTGTAAACGAGTGGTATCTGGAGGATATGTCGGAGAATATAAAAAGCGTGCTGGTGAGCAGAAGAAAGAGCGGGCTGCATATAGGCTCGTTTGCTTTATACGGATACACAAAAGACCCTGACAGGAAGGGGCATCTTATTATAGACGAAGAAGCCGCCGCCGTTGTACGTGAAGTTTTTTCGTTGTTCTCCAAAGGTTATGGCAAGACTGCTATCGCCCGTATGCTTAACGACAGGGGCATACCCAACCCTACGGAATATAAGCGGCTCCGTGGCTTGCGCTATAAGCCGCCAAAAACGAAGCAAGGCACGCTGTGGAAGTACTCAGCCATTTC
>JAEZIZ010000066.1 GCA_023415915.1 Bacillota bacterium
TTTTTCACGCTCTGCTCCTTGCCTTTCCTTTGAGTCTGTATACGTATGCGAGTATCTCCGCGACCGCCTTGTAAAGGTCTTCGGGAACCTCGTCCCCCACTTCGCAGAAGAAGTACAGCGACTGCGCGAGGGGCTTGTTCTCCACTATCTCAACTTTGAATTCTCTTGCTTTTTCCTTTATCCTCTGAGCCAGGAAGTCAACGCCCTTGGCGACGACTACCGGCGCTTTATGCTTGTTCTCTTTATACGACAGCGCTATCGCGTAATGCGTAGGGTTCGTAATCACGACGTCCGCTTCTTTTAAGGCCTGCACCATGCGCATGCGGCTCAGCTGGCGCTGTTTCTGCGATATCCTGCTCTTTGTCTGCGGATTGCCTTCGGTCAGCTTGTACTCGTCCTTTACCTCCTGCTTAGTCATCATGAGGTCTTTATTGTATTTCCACCGCTGATACATGTAATCGAACGGCGCGAATATCGCAAACGCTATAGCCAGTTTAAACGCCACATCGAGCACCATCTTCGCAAAAGCGGCTATCGAGTACCCCAGGTCTTCGCCCATCAGCCCCGGGAACTGCTTTAACCTGCCTTCGTACTCGCTGTAGGCTACCCAGGCGAGTATCGCTATTTTAATAATTGATTTTACAAGTTCTATAAGCGTCCTCTTTGAAAAGATACGCTTTATACCAGCGCCCATGCTTATTCTCTCGAACTTGGGAGCTAATGCTTTGGTGCTGAACACGAAACCCACCTGCGCTATGTTGAATATCACCGCGCACAGGAACGCCGCTACAAGCACCGGAGCCACTATGTTCAGAAAGTACAACACCGCGCTGCCCAAAGCGTTGCTTACCGCTGCCTGCGTTACCGCACCCGGCGTCTGCGAGAAGAAATGGTCCATCATCGCTTTCGTGTTGTCTATAATCATATTGCCGAATATCGAGAGAACCCCGAACATCGCGAGCAGCGAAAACGCGTTTATTATCTCGGTGCTTTTGAATATCTGCCCCTTTTCACGGGCTTCCCGCTTTCGCTTTGGTGTGGCTTTTTCTGTTTTGTCTCCGGATTGATTCTGCGCCATTTATGCAAGCCCCATTATCATCTTGTCCATGGATTCAAACATCCTGTCGAATATCACTCCCGTAAAGCTGACGAAAACGGGAATTATCAGCAGGAGCACCATGAACCCGAGTATTATTTTCAGCGGTATGCCGACGACGAAAACGTTCATCTGCGGTACGGCTCTTACTATAAACCCCAAAGCCACCTCGCCGACAAGGCCCGCCGCTATAAGCGGCATCGCAACGTTCATAGCCAGCACAAACGCCAGTATGAACACGTCGAGCGCTACGAGCCCCAAAGTCGGGTTAAGCGTCGCGGTACCCACGGGTATACTGCTGAACGTGGACTTTAAAAGGTATATCAGCTTAAGATGCCCGTTTACTCCGAAAAACGTTATCAGCATAATGATGCTGAAAAGATTGCCCGTCACCGGAACGCTGATGTTGCTTTGTACGTCGAACACGTTGACCATGCCAAAGCCCATCTGCATGTCCATTACCGCGCCCGATGTGTTGACAAGCGAGAAGAACAGCGTAGTAACATACCCTACCACCAGTCCGAACAGCAGCTCTTTTATACACAGCACCGCGAATTCGAGCACGCCGCCGTATTCGGGAACCGTCTTCGGGTTATACGTGGCAAATACTATGTAAGTTACGAACAGGCAGAACCCTATCTTCAGTATGTTGGGAATAGCTCTCCTGCCGAATATCGGCGAGGATATTATCAGCGCCGACACCCTTAAGAACATCAGTATGAACAAGTCAAGATTCTTATTTATGCTGTCGAATATATTATCCATATCACTTAAGCATCGTACCGGCTTGCTCGAACATCCGGTTCGTAAACTCCGTAAGACTGGTTATTATAAGGCCTGAGCTTATAAGCAGCACAAGCAGAATAGCGACTATCTTGGGTACAAACGCGAGCGTTTGTTCATTTATCTGCGTCGTCGCCTGGAATATCGAGATAACGACGCCAACTATCATCGCCACTATCAGCATCGGCCCCGCTACCGTCAATATTGTGGTAATCGCATCCTTCATTACCGCTATGACTTCCGATTGTTCCAACGTTTCATCCTCCAAAGAAATACCATTAAGCCATTAAACAGTACCGCTTGGCTCTAACCGAAACTGCTTATCAGCGTCTTTACCGACAGCATCCACCCGTCCACAAGCACAAACAGCAGCAGCTTGAATGGCAGCGATATTACAATCGGAGGAAGCATCATCATTCCCATCGACATAAGCACGCTGGCAACTATCATGTCTATTACGATAAACGGTATATACAGGAAAAACCCCATCTCGAACCCGCGCTTTATCTCGCTTGTCATAAATGCCGGTATGAGCACGTGATTGGGCACGTCTTCCACAACCTGTACCTCGTCGGCGCTGTCAGATACTGATATAAAATAATTGAGATCCTCTTTGAACGTCTGCTTCAGCATGAATTCGCGCACCGGCTCCATGGCGCGATCCAGCGCCTCTTCTTCGGTTATCTGCTCGTTTACATACGGCTGATAAGCGTTCGTGTTGATATCGTTTATAACAGGAGACATCACGAAGAACGTAAGAAAGAGCGCTAAACCCACGAGCACCTGGTTTGGCGGCATCTGCTGAAGCCCCAGCCCGTTCCTTATAAGCGACAGCACTATTATTATCCTCGGGAAGCACGTGAGCATTATAAGTATGGACGGCAGCACGGAAAGTACCGTGATAAGCAGCAGTATGTCTACCGTTTGGGACCTGCCACCCGTTATCTGCTCAACTATTCCCGAGTCCGCATTCCCGGCGTTATCCGCGGAACCCGCGTCTTTTGACGAACCGCCCAATGCCGAGCAGCCGGAAAAGAGTATAATTAACAACACAATCAAAGCGATGATGATAATTTTCTTTTTCATTCTTCATCCTCGCTTTTATTGTCCATTTGCTCGCGGCGGCGCTCCATGGCCTCGTTCATTTGCGAAAGAAAATCGTTCTCATGAGGCATAGAACTTTTACGCTGCGCCTTTGCCTGCATCCTGGCTTTTCTTAAGTTTTCCTGCGCGTCTTTTGCGTTTATGAGGAAATCGCGGAATTGCTGTGCAAAGCCTTTGCCCTCTTTAGCGGGCATTTGCTCTTTGGCAGCCTTAATTGCTTCGCCGTCTATTTGCCCCAAGGTGTTTATGGACTGATTCGTCACTCCAATGAGCAGCTTCTGATCGCCCACCTCAATCAATACGACGTTCTTGTCCCTGCCCAGCGGCATACGGTCTATTATTTGTATGTATCGGCCTTTAAGCATCTTGCTTGACTTGCCTGATATGAATCTCGTTGTGAAGTATGCTCCAACGAGAACGGCAGCCAATACAACGATATAAAAAAAAGTAGTCCAGAATTCGTTCACTTGTTTACCCCCAGCCTACTTTTTATATACCCGATTAAATTGTAGTGAAACAAAATATTAGCATTAAATGCCGATATAATGGAATTTCTGCGGTTTTTACACCTGCATATTCATAACTTCGTTGTAAGCGCTTATCACTTTATTCCTTATCTGCACCGCCAGGCTTACCGCCATTTCCGCCTTCTTGGAAGCGATCATCGCGCCGTGAAGGTCGTCCGATTCTCCTGTGAGCAGCGCCTCGTTCTCTGCCAAAGCCTGCGCCTCCGTCTCTTTGACGTTATCAAGCACATCGCCGAATATATCGGAAAAACTGGCGTCGCTTTCCTTTGAGTTCTTCGAATTGATGCTTTCGAAATTAGATAATATGCTCTCCAATGAGTTTATCTGCATACCGAGCCTCCTTATATATTACCCCATAGTTTTCGGTTCCCGATCACTACCCAAAAAGGATCTGTCAGTTGCCTATCTCAAGCGCTTTTACAGCCATGCTTTTTGTAGCGTTAAGCGCCGTAACGTTTGCCTCATATGAGCGTGTTGCCGACATAAGGTCGATTATCTCCTCCACCTCGTCGACGTTCGGCCTTCTCACATACCCGTCCGCATCGGCAAGCGGGCTTGTGGGGTCGTATTCCACCTCAAAATCCGACTGGTCTTCAATTATCTGCGATACCTTGACGCCTCCGCCTATGGCCTTCTCGAATGCGTTGGAAAACGAATCTGCATTTCGCTCTTCAAACACGCAGACTTTCCTGCGGTAAGGCCCGCCCGTATCGGTTACCGTAGTATCCGCGTTGGCGAGGTTCTCACTTATGATATCCATTCTCAGGCGCTGCGCTGTCAGCGCCGAGCCGCTTATATCCATTGACGATAAAAATCCCATGTTTACCTCCATTGCCTTACTTTAAGGCTTTTTGCATTGACGCTTATCAGCGGTTGATTACGGTGTCCAGCCTGTTGAACTCGCTTCTTAACTGTGTAGCAAGTTCGTTGTAAAGTATGGTGTTTTTCGCAAGTTCAAGGTTTTCGTAATCGATATCCACGCTGTTGCCGTCCGACCTGTAGGTGACGTTTTCTCTCTGCGAAACAACCGGCGACATGTCTTCGCTTGCGCCGCTGAAGTCATAGTGCTCAGGGCGGGTCGTCTTTGCGCGGAAACCGCCGTCATCTTTGAGCGCTTTTTTGAATACCGACTCAAACTCTACATGTGAAGCTTTAAACCCGGGCGTGTCGTTATTCGCGATATTGTTCGCTATTACCTTGTTCTTGGTCCACGACGCGTCCAGCCCTTTTTCCAGCAAGTTCACATTGTTGAAAAGATCGTTTATCAACTTAACACCCCTTTTCTGCCACAGCCTTTTGATTAACTGAATCCAATACCTATAGCCGGATTCAGCTTTCGCTAAATTGCTTATAATATGAAAGCACTTTATCCACATAGCCCCGTACGCCCGAAGAAATCTTCGAGTACTGCTCGGGGTCGTCAGCGTCGGAAATGCCCAAAAACGCTATCCTTCCCTGGCCTGTGTTGTATGCCGCGAGAGCAAGGCGTACGTCTCCGAACCTGTTCAGCAGCTTCTTTAAATAGCCCGCGCCTCCGCTGACATTCTGGAAGGCGTTAAAAGGATCGGTAACGCCCATCTCTTTTGCCGTTCACGGCATAAGCTGCATCAGCCCCTGGGCGCCCGCGCCCGATACGGCGTCGGTTCTGAATGAGGATTCGACTTGTATTACCGCACGCAAAAGATCGGGGTCCAGCCCCGTGCTCTGCGCGGCACTCTCTATCGCCGATTCTATATCGCCGCTCGATTGGCTTGTCGCAAGCGGAGTATATGAACCGGACTCTGTGCCCGTTGTATTAGTCGCCCCCAGCCTTGCGTCGATGCTATTAAGCAGGTCTTTGAAGGCCTCGGCAGCACCACCACACTTCGAGGCCCTCTCCTGCACAACGTTTCTGAATTCGCTGAGTTTTGACTGATAAATGCTTTCAATGCTTATCATATACTTATTCTATCGGTTTTTCCGCATCAAAACTTTAGGCCGCTGTTATGTAAGGCTGTTGAACCATTTGTATATCTGCCTCGGCATACCTGCGAGCGGCAGCTGAACGTCTACGGCTCCTATGTTGTAGGCAACAGCAGGCATGCCGTAAACCACGCATGTCTGCTTGTCCTGTCCTATCGTAGACGCTCCCGCTTTTTTCATAGCGAGCAGGCCTTTTGCGCCGTCGCTGCCCATACCGGTAAGTATGATGCCTAAACTATTGATACCCCGAAGTTTGGATACCGAATCAAATAAAACGTCGACGGACGGACAATGGCCGCTTACCTTCTCGCCTTCGCGGCACTCCACGCGCAGGCTTGCGCCCCTCTTTACGACGTACATCTGCAGGCCTCCGGGTGCAATAAGCGCTGTGCCCGGCCGCACAATATCGCCGTTACTCGCTTCTTTTACTTCCATCGCACATTCGTTGTTGAGCCGCTCCGCATAGAGCTTTGTGAACACGGGCGGCATATGCTGCACAATGACTATGCCGGGCAAGTCGTTGCTCAACTGCTTCAATACTCCCGCCGTCGCTTCCGTGCCTCCCGTAGAAGCGCCTATTGCTATTATTGAATCCCCTCTTGCGTCGCCCACAGCTTTTTGGGCTATCGCTCCGCGCGCCGGGCTGTGCTTATGCTTGCCCACCTTTGCGATGGACGCTATCTTTAGCTTTACTACCAGCTCAGAAATGAAGCTCTGCTTTTCTCGCTCGTTCTTCATGCCCGACTTGTTGATAAAATCCACCGCTCCCGCGTCCAGCGCGTCGAATACTACGCCGTCCACAGAGCTCACGACAACGACAGGCAATGGATACTGCGGCATCAGCTTCTTAAGGAACTCTATGCCGTTCATCTTGGGCATCTGTATATCGAGTGTCATAACGTCGGGCGTAAGCTCGATTATCTTGTCGCGCGCTTCAAACGGATCGGAAGCCTTGCCTACGACCTCTATGCCCTGGTCTTTTGAAATCTCCGAGGCTATGAACTCCCGCATAAACAGCGAATCGTCCACAACCAATACGCGAATCTTTTTAGCTGGCATATAAGTTACACTACCTTTTTGTATATAGAGGGCATTACAAACTGATATTTCGTATCGTTTCTGTCTATGGATTCCGACTGGCCTATAAACAAATATCCTCCGTTTTCAGTCGCGTCATAAAACTTCTGTATTAGTTTGCGTTTTGTCTCTTCGTTGAAATATATCATTACATTACGGCAGAATATTACGTGGAACTTTTTCCGGAACGGAAACGCGCCTTCTATCAGGTTGAACCTGCGGAATATTACTTCGTCCTTAAGGCTTTTCTTTACCTCCCAGCTGCCGTCCGGCAATCTGTTGAAGTATGCAAGCTTCCAGAAAGTCGGCACTTTTTTTAAGCATTCGTCCTCATATACGCCTCTTTTCGCTATGTCCAGCGCTTTAAGCGATATATCCGTGGCAAGCACCCTTGAGTCCCACAACATGCTTTTCTCGCCCAGAAAATCTGTAATTATCATCGCGAGCGTGTACGGCTCCTGCCCTGTTGAGCATCCGGCGCTCCATATGCGCAGGTCGTTGTTTTTTATGCCCGCAGCTGTTTCAGGAAGCACATAATCTCTGAAATACCTGAAATGGTCCCATTCGCGCATAAAATACGAATAGTTTGTAGTCAGGAAGTTGATTATCGTGCTCATCTCGCTGCCGGTACTGTCGCTCAAGGCATATCTGAGATAGGTCTCGTAGTCGTCAAACCCCTTATTCGTCAGATAATTGTTCAGCCTGCTTTCAATAAGCGTACGCTTTTTGCTTAGATTTATGCCGTAATTCTCCTGTAAATAACCTGTAAGCTGCTTGAACTCTTTGTCCTTGATTTGTATCATGTATTGTCACCTTTATATGTTCATATAATAAAAGCAAATGCGTTTTTGGGCTAAGCGCCTGTATATTGCCCAAAACCTGCCCGGCAGTTTTTTTATGCAATAAAGGACAAAACAAGTTTTGTCCCTCGTTTGATTAACCTATCTTTGTATTTTCTCTTGGGTCATATCAGCCTCTATTCTATCTGCCCTATCTCCTGCGTTTCCCGTTCGTCAAACAGCTTGTTGACGTCGAGCAGTAGCTTGACGTTTCCGTCTATCTTGCCTATTCCCTGTATGTACCTGTTGCGTATGCCTGTCCTCTCGCTCGGCGGAGGCACAACGTTTTCGTCGTCTATGGATATTACTTCGGATACCCTGTCCACTATGAGTCCTACGATCATCTCCTGCGTGTCCACGACGACAATGCATGTCCTGTCGTTATACTCGATAGGCTCCTTGCCGAACTTAAGGCGCATATCTATAACGGGAATTATCTTTCCGCGCAGATTTATTATGCCCTTGATGTAGTCCGCAACTTCGGGTATCTTCGTTACAGGCTGCATTCCGATTATCTCAGTGACGTATCTTATCTCGAGGCCAAAAACTTCCTCGCCAAGATTGAACGTAAGATACCTTCCGTGCTGAGTATCTTCATGTTTTTCCATCTCTTCATTCATAACTTCCATGGTCTTCCTCCTTGAACCGTTATATAAACGAGTAATTACAGAAACATATCCACAAGCAAGCCCCTTATGTCGTCCACCATATTAAGAATCTTAATATTTTCTTCCTGCTGCTTGAGTATTTCCTGCGCCATATCGTCCAGCTTGCTGTTTACCCTTTTTATGATAGTCAGCATCTTATGCTTTCCGTTTACATCAAAAGCGCCGGTTTTTGAGCTCTGGTATGCGTTGCTTGCCGCTTCTCCCACAAGCTCGGCGATAAGCTGCCTGTATTTTAAAAAGCCGCATATATCCGCTTTCTTTTTCAGAGCTTCTCCCTGTTCGAATATCTTGCTTTTGAGGCCTTCAATATATTCCTTATATTGCGCGTCGTGCATATCAGTAAGCTGACGCTTGAATACAAGCTCAGTATCCAAATCGGCATGCTTTTCCTGTGTCGCACCCAAAGCCCGCGCTTCTTTTGAAATTGTCCCTATATCCGCGACTTTCATTGTTTAATACTCCAAGACCTTATGACCTTTGCGCTATATAGATAACCATTTTTCTATACTCTAAAGCACCAACTTTGGCATTAATACAACAAATCTTACACACTATTGTTTTTCGTCGATAAATACAGCGCTTTGTGCGTTACGATTGTAAGCGTCGAGCCCTTGCTTTTTTTGCCTTATGGCTTTTATCTGGCTGCCGTAGCTTTTCAGCTTTTCTTCGGAGAGTTCTCTTAAATCATTATTGGCCTGTACTATACGGCCGAATATCTGTTCGATATCTCTGCTTATTTCAATATCGGCCGGGCTCATTTCTTCCGAAGAGATTTTGCCAAGCTCGTCAACCTTGCGCATTATCAGTTCGCAAGATTGCAGCTCCCGGTCGAATTCATCTACATTGTCTTCTTCAAGCAGCCGCATGGCTTTATTGATTGTGCCGAGCAATTCTTCCAGCAGCGTCTTTTTTGCCTTAAGTATGTCGGTTATATTTCCACTCATTGTTCCATCTCGCTTAACTCATAAATCGGAGGCTTGTATTCCTTTTCCACCTTCACCCAGGTGTCGCGCAGGCTGCTGAGTATTTTCAGCAAAGGTTCTATCTTCTCAGCGTCTTTTGAAATGTTTATCCTTACTATCTCTTCGTATATAAACACATAAAGCGACAGCAGGTTTCTTGCTATCTCATACTTTAAGTCAAGAGAGGCCATCAACTCGTCAATAATATCCTCGGCCTTTTTAAAGTTGTTGTTCGCGTCTTCATAATCCTTCTTCTCTATAGCCATGCGCGCAAGCTTCAGCCGTTTGATGCAGCCGTTGTAAAGCATGACTATAAGACCTACAGGACTCGCAGTAGTCACCTCCTGCGTCTTGTATTTTTCATAAGCATTTGCCATAACCATATTTATATGTCACCTCGTTAAATATTGATCGATCATGAAGACATTCCGGTAAACGTAGAAGAGAGCCAGGACTGCATGCTGTACATCTTTGATAAGGCCTGCTCCATTTTCGCGAACTTCCTCCACAAAGCGTCTTCCTTTACAGCCATTTTATCCACAAGATCTGCTTCGTAATCTTTGGAATCCTTGATAAGGTCGTCAAGGTTGTCCAGCGCAACGTCCGTCGTTTCCTTTGTGTAAGCGAGCAGCGAATCGGAGATTCGCACTATAAGCCCTTTGTCTTCAAAGTTGTCCCCGTTGTTGAGAAATAGGCTTTTAACCTTATCGGGATCTTCGGAGAGCGCTTTGCGCAGCTTTGTTTCGTCTATAGTGATCTTCCCGCCGTCGGAATAAATACCGGTGTTAAGCCCTATGCTCGACGGTGATAGCCCCGTGTCGCCTACGTTCGTATAAAAAGCGCTTCTTAGCTTTGTAAGCAGGCCGGAGATATAAGAATCGCCATGCAGCAATCCGCTCTTTGCCTTCTCCTCCCAAAGCTTTATATCGTCTTCGCTCATTTCTTTCTTCTGAGTTTCCGTGAGGGGTGTATAACTCCGGTAGACTTTTTCTTTTATACGGTTCTGCAGGTCTTCCACGAGTTTGTTATATTCTTCTATAAAGCTCTTTATCTTGCCTATGGTAGTATCGAGGTCCTTGCTTACCGTAAATGTTATCGGAGCATCGGATTCAGCTTTAAGCGTATAGGTAATGCCGTCATATGTGAAAGTGTTGGACGAGTTCGTTACCTCTACTCCGTCAATAATGCAGACGGCGTCCTTTCCTTTATATTTATCCACACCCTCCGCTATACCGAACGCGCTGTTTTCCGAAGCGAACGCGTTCCCAGCGATATTTACGATATCTATCTTGCTCGAGCTGCCGGTGGTTGCCGACTGTATAGTGAAGCCTTTAGTAAGGCTGCTGAACGTCATCCTGACTCCCGCGCCGGATGTGTTTACCTTATTGAGCAGCTCGCCCATCGTCGTATCTTCTGTAAATTCAAACGTCTTTCCGTTTATACTGAACGATATCTTACCGTCGACGAACTGGAAATCATTTTCCATATCGATCTCGGACAGCTTTGCATCGCTGCTGTACGCCGCGCCTTTAAACACATTAACGCTTTTAAGGCTGGGCGCGGTGGCAAGCTGTGAAATTTCACTTATCGTCAGGGTACATTCGTTGGCGTAAGAAGAAGCCGAAATGCTCACCGCATCAGTTTGGGCGCTGAAATCGACTTTATAGTTTCTCAAGGCAGAATCGGACATCATGTTCGTGCTGGAGAGCACGCTCAAATATTTTGAACGGAAGCTGGCTATACTCTTGTTAACTTCCCTGTAAGCAGCCTCCTGCCATTCGTACTTTGTTCTCGTCTGGAACTTTTTATCCAGCTTAGCCTGATATTTTAGCATTAAGCCTTTTACTATAGATTCGGTGTCAAGGCCCGACACCATTCCCGATATCCTGTTTACAGACATGTCATCTTCCTCCTTTAACAACGCTTCAAAGAAGACATAAGCGTCCTTATAACATATATCGGTTTTTCAGGCGGTAAACTTTACTATAATGTCATTTAAAATTCGTCCGATTTTTTACATTATTTTAAATATTATTACAATGCCATTATATATGCGCAAAGTATGAAACTTTAGAGAGGCTGGAGTTATATATTTGCGTTATAGGCCGGTAGCTTGTCAACCGCCTGCCTGCCTGTGCTATTGTAACCCCGCGCTTTGCGTCGTATACTCCGTCCCTGGACGGGCAAACCATCTGTACATGCCCGTGAGCGCCGTTCCTGTATAGCGCAGTAACTACGGGATGGCCTTCATTTGCAAGCTGCTGCGCTTTCTCGGGAGTTACTTCGGTCCAGCCGTATTGGCTTCCGTATTTGTGCAGCCAGTTATACATGGCGTTAGCGTTCATCTGATTTGCCCCTTTATCGCCGTACGACATTGGAACTCCAGTTTTTGCGTCATAATAATGCGGTATTTCCGCGCCCATGGCGCTTGTTACATCCCATACGAATATGTTGCAGTATGTGCCGCCGTCAGGCTGATAACGTTCGTTCGTTTCGACGTTGAACTGGTTTATCACCGCAGTATACAGCGCGGCCGAACGGTTGCCCGGGTTGCTCGTTATTGCTGGCTGAGCGGGTTTGGAGGGATTCGCGGGAATAATCCCTTCTCCCTGCTTTGCATACACCTTTGCAGCCGCGGCGGTACTTGCATACGGGTTCGTTATGCCGGTAAGCGGTATTGAACCGTCGCCGTATAGAGCGCTGCAAAGGCTTAGCAGCATCAAATTAGAGCTGTTGTTTAATCCTGAGTTTAACAGACAAGACAGCAGAGCGTACGTTGAGCTCGTATCCGGCAGAAACGACTGATTATCGTTCCTGGCGTCATCGCCGTCGCTAAGCGCTTCGAGCAGCATTGTGCTGAACGCGCTCGACGTATTTCCGGCCGCTCCATATGCCGATGATGCATTATTAAGCAAAGCTGTCCGCATTACGTCGTTTACGCTTATAGACATGTCTTGTTATCCTTTCGTCTTTTCCAATCCGAATTTCGATTTACGTTCGTTATCCAAACCGGATACGAACACCAATATTTCGGCTACCGCCTTATAAAGCTGTTCGGGGATCTCGTCGCCCACGCTTAGCTTGTGCAGTACGGGAGCCAGTTTGCTGTCTTTCACGACCTTGATATTGTTTTCCTGCGCCGCCTGAACCATGTTTTGCGCTACATATCCTTTTCCGAGCGCGACAACCTGCGGCGCGCTGTCCTTCTTTGCGTCGTACTTCAGCGCTGCCGCGAGTGCTTCTTCATTCTCATGTCCTTCATATTCTCTCATACATGCACGTCTATGTTCCCGGAGCTCACGCCCGCGTCGGGTATCAGCACTCCTCCCGCGTTAAGTACGTTCGTCCTTGTTTCCAATCCGGTTATCTTAAGGCTTTTCAATATGTAACCCGCATTTTCCAACGCCTTTGAAAGAGCCTTAGATCTCTTTATTATCTCGGGCTGTATTTCCTTTTGCTCAAGGCGGAATTCCACCGACAAGTTTTTACCTGATGTCTTCAGCAGCGTTTCAACGCGCCCGATATGCTGCGTGTCCAGCGCTATGAGTACGGTAAGCCCTTCCTCGCCGGCCTCTTTCTGGTTGCGTTTACGCCGGTAAACATACAGCTCAGCTGTTCTTTCCGCTCCGTTTTTGAGCATGAACGGTATCTGTATGCAGTCAAAGCGCTTTGCTTCGGCCAGCAGCTCGAGTTGTTTTTGGGCCTGGTCCGCTTTTTGCAAAATCCCTACATCCTGTTTATCGGCATGCTGCAATAAAAGCTTTAGTTCGCCAAGTTTATCGGGTATATCCAGTACTGCTTTTTTAAACTCCGCGCCCGTCTGTTTATCCGGCTTGCAAAACAAATCCAATATCTTGTCTGTAATTTCTTTTTTGTTAACATGACGGTGCTCTCTGTCCATTTCCGGTGATAGATGTTTAAGCGCCGCAATGTCCTTTCCTGGCGGCGCGTTGTCGGCGGCCCGTTTCCCGTCAGTCAACTTTTCTTTCGTTAAATATATATCTTCATTTAATATAACCTGCTGCGCCCCGCCTGAAACCTTATTCTGTAAAACGCCCGTCTGCTCAGCGGGAATCTGTGCGTCCGCAGCGCCCGCCTGCTCTCCTGCCTGCCCGATGTTTGAAGGAGTCTTAAGCTGTGCGGCATCGGTATTGAGAGGCAAAACGCCGGCTGCGTCCGTCCCGCCCTCGGAGCCCGCTGCTATGTGTTCTGCCGCGGCGCTTATTTGGGCGGCATCCGCGCCCTTAGTAGCCATCGGCAGGTCTGTTTGACCAGGCTTTTGGGCAGTCTGCTTTCCCGCTATATCCGCCCGAGCCGTGTTTTCTTCTATAATATAATTCACCTCAGTGTTCTGCGCTCCGGGCGTTGCTTGCATAGCCTCCGGTCCAGAAGCCGCAGTTTCTTGTGCGGACGCATTGAGGCTTACCAATCCTGACACAATGCCGGTGAGCAGCGCGCCTAAATTAGAATCTCCTCTAACGATCTGCGCAAGCGCCGCTATGTTTTCGGGCGTGCGTGGAATATTATTCTCAATAAGGAAAGCCGCGGCTTTTGGGTCGAGCCCGGGGTTCGCTTTAATTGTCGCGAGCGTACCGGGAATATTATTACGAGCCGAAGCAATAGAATCGTTTTGCTTGTTTGAAGATTCAACGTCCAGAAGGTGCAGCACATACCCCGAGCCGTTCTTGTTAGCGGCCACCTCTACTATATCGCCTTCCGAAAGCCCCAGCTCGCTTTGCATAAGAGCCATAAAGAGTTTGCCTTCATTATTTTTAAGCATGACCTTATCGCCCTGTATGTTTTCTACACGGGCAATAAGTATCTGGCCTTCGGTGAATTTTGGAGCCATATACTCGGAAATTATATGTACCTGTTCGACCTCTTTTATCTGGCCGATGTTTTCAATCTTCATTGTAAGTTTTTCCTAATCTCACTTAAATTTCTGGGAGCTCCGTTGGATGCAGCGCAATAGAGGTCTATATTATTTATCGGTTTTTATAAAAAGGATTAAATAGTTTTTGAAAATGTTTCGATATATAAATTAGCCGTTGAAACGGAAAAGCGTGTAATAAACCGGCGTCCAATTCTATTATCGAGTGTGAGGGGCATGTTCGATCTAAATAAACTAAACAATAATCAACTGGACTTTTTCAGGGAGCTTGAGAACATAGGCGCAAGCCATGCGGCTACCGCACTATCGTTAATGCTCTCCCATGACGTCGCAATACGCGTGCCTCGGGCGCAGTTCTGCGAATACGGCCAGATATGCGAAATACTGAATGGGCCTGAAAATGTGGTTGCGGGTTTATTGGTGGAAATATGCGGGGACTTAAACGGCTTTATACTTTTGGTAATGGATGAGGAAGACTCGCGCAGGATAGCGGATACGATGCTGCAGGGCGTGGCGGACGGTATGCCGGAACCCGAGAAACAGGAGATGCTGATATCGGCTATCAAAGAACTGGCAAACATACTCGTCAGTTCATATGTAAACGCGATATCCCAGCTGACCGGGCTGACAATAGACGTTTCCGTACCCGATGTTGTTTTTGACATGGCCGGCGCCGTTATGAATCTTCTTGCGGTTGCGTATGGGGACATCTGCGACAGCGTCATGTTCATGGAGACGGAGTTTCAGGACAATGAGCAGAGTATATTCGGCCATTTCTTCCTGATTCCCGATTTGGAATCATACAAGACGTTAATAAGCAAGATGGAAGCTTTCTGACATGAAGACAATTACGTTAGGTATCGCCGAGTCGCGGATAGCCCAATCGCCCGACAAGCTGGTGACTCTGGGCCTTGGTTCATGCGTGGGTTTGGTGATTTACGACCCCGTGAGCAAGATAAGCGGGATGATTCATATAATGCTTCCCACCGCTCCGAAAGGAATGGTGGTAACGAACAAATGCAAATATGCCGATACAGGTATTATAGAGCTCATACGCCTGCTCACCGTACAGGGCGCGCTGCGCTCAAGGCTGGTAGCGAAGGCTGCCGGAGGAGCGCATATGTTCAACGCTTCTTATAATAACGATGTTATAAACGTCGGGCAGAGGAATATGGAGATGTGCTATAAAGTTCTCAAGGAAAGCGCCATCGCTCTAATTGCCGAGGACACCGGCGGCAGCAGCGGGAGATCGATTGAATTTTGCTGTGAAACCAGTACGCTTGAAGTCCGTACCGTTTCACCGAGAAGCATACGGGTTATATGACAAGTTGACATACAGTTTATATTAACTAGGAGGGTAATATGAAAAGGGTGTTGATTGTAGACGACGCCGCATTCATGAGAGTATCAATTAAAAACATGCTCAGCAAGCACGGATACGAAGTGGTCGGCGAAGCGGAGAACGGTAAGGTTGCGATAACTAAATATCAGGAGCTGTCTCCCGACATCGTTACTATGGACATAACGATGCCGGAGATGGATGGTCTTACAAGTATCAAGAAGATACTTGCCATAAATCCTTCCGCCAATATCATAATGATATCCGCTATGGGACAGGAGAGCATGGTTAGGGAGGCTGTGCTTTCAGGCGCGAAAGGGTTTATCGTTAAGCCGTTTAAAGAAGATGCAATAGTAGCGGCTTTGAATAACCTGCATTAATACGGTAAAAAAGCAACCGTTTCGGTTGTATTTGGAGTAAAGCATGTTGGCGGCTTATCTGCCGCCAAAAAATCCGCCTTATTGCGGAAAGTTTAATGAAAAGAAGGGAAACTGGCATGTCTTCAAATGATTCAATGCTGGATATATATCTGTATGAGAACGTGCAGCTGCTTGAAAAATTCGAGTCGCTGCTGCTGGAGTGCGATAAAAACGAATCGTTCTCAGCAGATCATGTCGCAGAGATCTTTCGTATACTGCATACGATAAAAGGATCGTCCGCGATGATGAACTTTGACAATATTGCGAATCTTTCACACGCGATGGAAGATCTTTTCGGTTATCTTCGCGAGCACAGCACGCGCAAGGAGGATTACCGCAAATTAAGCGATCTCGCATTTGAGACGCTTGATACAATAAAAACCGAGATAGCCAAGATTCAGAGCAACAGCATGCCGGACGGAGACCTTTCCGGTATCATAAGCCGTATTGAAGGATATCTTGGCATACTGACGAACAGAAAGCAGCAGCCTCCCCAACAGGAGGAAGAAAAGCCCGAATATGCATTCGAAGGCTCGAACGCTGAGGGCGGACGCTGCTACAAAGCTAAAGTCATCTTTGAAAAAGACTCCAGGATGGAAAACATACGCGCGTTCGGCATTGTCAAATCTCTTGAGGGCATGTGCTCGAATCTTGTTACGGTCCCCAAAGACCTGTTTGAAGAACACAGCGACGATGAGATAGCAGCAAACGGCTTTACATTTTACATAATGTCGGACAAGCCTAAAGACGCTCTGTACTCCAAGATACGCGAAGCGTTTTTCATACGTAACCTGGAGTTTGAGGAAATGGACGAGCAGGAAGCCCTGTCGGTTTTCAGCGCGCCCGAAGAAAAAACAAAGTCCCGCAAAGCCGTAGAAAAACAGGCGGATACTCTGGGTACGATAAAACAGAATTACATGAGCGTCAACTTAAGTAAGCTTGATACGCTTATGGATCTCGTTGGAGAGATAGTCATTACGGAAGCAACCGTGACAAAGAATCCCGAAGTCTGCGCGCTCAAGCTCGAAAGCTTTGAGAAGGCTTCACGGCAGCTCAGAAAGCTTACAGATGAGTTGCAGGATATCGTCATGTCCATACGCATGGTTCCGGTATCCGCAACGTTCCACAAGATGGAGCGCATTGTCCGCGACATGTCCGCGAAAGTGGGCAAGAAAGCGAGGCTCACGATAATCGGGGAAGATACGGAACTCGATAAAAACGTTCTTGACAACCTCTCTGACCCGCTAATGCACATAGTGCGCAACTCTATGGACCACGGTCTCGAGCAAGCCGCCGAGCGCAAGCGCCTTGGCAAAGACCCGGTCGGCGAAATAAAGCTGGAAGCGCGTAACACGGGCGGCGACGTAATGATACTTATCTCCGACGACGGACGCGGCCTCGACCGCGAGGCTCTTATAAAAAAAGGCATGGAGAAAGGCCTGATAAAGAAGCCCGCGGCGGAATTAACCGATAAGGAAGTATATTCGCTTATATTTGCGCCCGGTTTTTCCACGAAGGAAAAGGTCACGGAATTTTCCGGCCGCGGCGTAGGTATGGACGTAGTTATGAAAAACATAGAAAAGATAGGCGGTTCGTTATCCGTAAACAGCGAACCCGGCAAGGGCATGACCGTTCAGATACGCATACCTTTGACGCTCGCCATTATAGACGGCATGCAGGTATCGGTGGGCGGCGAATCGTTCATCATACCGCTTATCAACATACGCGAGTCGTTCAAGCCCGCCAAAGGCGACGTATTCTCCGACCCGGAAGGCAATGAAATGATATATATCCGCGGGAACTGCTACTCCGTGGTAAGATTGTATAAAATTTTCGGCATAGACACCAAGGTAACCAATCCCGAAGACGGCATACTGGTTACGGTGGAATCACAGCTCGACACGTACTGCCTGTTTGTGGACGATCTTGTCGGCGAACATCAGACTGTCGTTAAGCCTATCCCCACCTACATATCCAGAACGCTCGGCGAGATCAAGAGTATCGCAGGATGCACTATACTTGGCGACGGAAGCATCAGCCTTATACTTGACCTCAACGGATTACTTCAGCAGAAGAGAATTGCGGTATGAGATTTATCCCGGTAAATTACCTGCGCTCAGGACAAAAGGTCGCCTCGGATCTTATATTGTCTACAAACAGGGTAATGCTGCGCAGAGGCGTTGTGCTTAACACCTCAATAATACACAAGATATCTTCGCTTGGCTTTCAGGGTGTATATGTCGAAGACGAACTGTCGGAAGGTATTGTAATTGAGGAAGTTATCAGCCACGACCTTAAGGTAAAAACGAAGAAGGAAATAGAATCGCTTTTTACCAGCGTTGAGCACAACCGGCCTTCCAGCGTAAAAAAACAGGTAAACTCAATAAGGCCGCTGGTTGAGGATATTGTGAACGAGATCTCGCATAACAGTAACGTTATGATAAACGCAATCGATCTTCGCACGTTTGACGATTACACCTACAGCCACAGTTTAAACGTTGCCGTTATTTCCGCAGTTATCGGCACGGCCCTTAATATGAGCAGGCCCGCGTTAAACGAACTCGCTATGGGAGCTATAATACACGACGTGGGCAAGATGTTTATCGACAAGGATATACTTAATAAATCTGCCAAGCTTACGGCTGAGGAATTTGAAGTTATTAAAACACATAGTGAATTAGGTTACAGATACCTATGCGATTATTTCGACATTTCGGAAGATTCGAAGATCGCATCGCTGCAGCACCATGAAAAATATGACGGCTCCGGATACCCAGGCGGCATCTCGGGGAAAGAAATACACAAATACAGCCGCATAGTTTGCTTGGCCGACGTTTACGACGCATTAATGTCCGACCGCCCGTACCGCAAGGCCATGCCCCCTTCCGAGGTTATTGAGTATATAATGGGCGGGTACAACACTATGTTTGACCCCGAGGCAGTTTCGGCGCTGACAAGGAAGATAGCGCCCTACCCTGTCGGCACGTGTTTGAGGCTCAGCACGGGTCAGATAGGTATCGTAGTACAGAATAACGAATCGGCCAGCCTCCGTCCAGTGGTAAAACTTATCGTCAAGGGCAAGCCCACCAACCGCTACATCGATCTTTCCAGCGATCGCGAAGCCCTTAACATCACAGTCCAAGAAGTTATAAACAGCTGACATTTGTTACGCTTTTATTTGTTTTCTTTATTTATCCAATAAAATATAAGTATTTTACGACAGTCATATTATAAAAAACGTTTAACGTAAAATTTAAATTGTTAGCAAAAAAGGCAGGCTTCTTAATCATGAAAACCTGCCTTTAAACACTTTCCCGCCACACCCATAATCTGAATCCATCACACCTTCCCAGCGATCAGGCATAGGGTTTTTTGTACTTAGAATAATACTTTTTTATCGCCTTTTCCTAAATTCCGCAAAGTACGCTTGCATCCATTTGTCGTAAAAGAATTCGGAACAAGCGAAAAATCGTTTCATCTTTCCTCTCTAACAGCCTTTATTTACGTGAAACTGTTTCCTTCACTGTCTTAATTATAGAATCTGCATCCAATCCATAAGCCTTCAGCAGAGTTTTATACGGTCCGCATTCTCCATGTGTATCCTGTATACCCACAAAACCCATCGGAACAACAGCCGCGTTCACGCAAAGCGTCTCCGCTACCGCGCCTCCCAGGCCGCCGATGACGGAATGTTCCTCAGCCGATATGATAGCCCCTGTCTCTTTTGCACATCTTAATATCAACTGCGTATCCAGCGGCTTTATGCAGAACATATCTACCACGCGCACAGAAATACCTTCTTTTTCAAGCTGCTCTGCCGCAGCCACCGCTGTGCTTACCATCAGGCCGCAGGCGATAATTGTCGCGTCTTTACCTTCGCGCACAACAATGCCTTTTCCGTCTGTGAACTGTGTGCCTTCGCTATACAAATCGGGCATGCTGTCGCGTGATAACCGTATATACATCGGGTTTGGATCTTCGATCGCATTCTTTACCAGCCAGTCAGTTAATACTACGTCGCTTGCCACATACACTTTGTAATTCGGCAGCGAACGCATAATGGCTATATCCTCCACCGAATGGTGGCTGGGACCGTCAAATGCATCAGACAGCCCGCCGTAAGCGCCGGCCATTTTGACCGGTATATGGGAATATGAACCGAAAGCTCGTGCGGATATCAGTCCTATGCTGGTGATAAATACCGCAAACGTATTCACGAACGGGATCTTGCCAACAGTGGCCAGGCCCGCTGCCATACTCATCATGTTTGCTTCCGCGATGCCAACGTTGAAAAACCTTTCGGGGAACCGGTTTCCAAAGAGACACGATTTTGTGGAACTCGATACGTCAGCATCGAGTACAACAACGTTTTGGTTATTTTCACCGTATTTTACAAGCGCCTCGCCGTATGCCTGCCGGATTTCTTTGCCCATCAGTTCGTACCTCCCAGTTCTGCAATGGCTTTATGATATTCTTCTTCACCTATGGGTTTGCCATGCCAAGTATTCTTGCCTTCCATAAACGATACGCCCTTGCCTTTGACCGTATGGGCCAGTATCATTACCGGTTTGCCCTTGATTTTGCGCGCTTCGTCCAGAGTCTCGGAGAGCGCAGCTACATCGTGCCCGTCGCATTCCAGGCAATGCCATCCGAAGCTTTCGAATTTGGCGCGAACATCACCCAAAGGCATAATGTCTTCGTTGGTGCCGTCCAGCTGCACGCCATTCCAGTCAAGTATCGCGCAAAGGTTGTCCGCTTTGTATTTGGCGGCGCACATACATGCCTCCCAGACGGTGCCTTCGTTGATCTCGCCATCCCCGAGGATAGCGTATACGCGCGCCTTGGAATTATCCATCTTCAAACCCAGAGCCATGCCGAGGGATGCGGAAAGCCCTATACCCAGCGGCCCTGTGGAAAGCTCCACACCCGGAGTATCCAAGCAGGGATGGCCTTGCAGGCGGGTGTTGAAATCACGAAGCGTTTCGATTTCTTCTTTTGGGAAGAAGCCTTTTTCCGCCAGCGCCAGATAAAGCATGGGCGCTGCATGCCCTTTGCAGAGCACAACGCGGTCACGGTCTTTCATTCCGGGGTTTTTAGGATCTACGTTGACCTCTTTGAAATACAGCGTGGTGATTATTTCACAAACGGAGAGCGACCCACCCGGATGGCCCGTCTGCTTGGAGTAAAGCGTCTTTATAAGAGCCCTCCGAAATTGTGCGCAAAGGGATTCCATCTTCTTTTTTTCTTCAATCGTTAATGCCATAATTACCTCCGTAAGCACTACTTACTTACAACGTTTATTGGATTGCCTTTCAGGAAAGCTGCCAGATTTTCCACGGCAATATCCATCAGGCGCTGACGGCTCTCTTTTGACGCCCAGCTAATGTGCGGAGTGATAATACAATTCTTCGCCTTGAGAAGCGGATTATCGCCTTTGATGGGTTCGGTGGAAACGACATCCAGACCGGCAGCGTAAACTTTGCCGCTGTTCAGCGCATCCGCCAGATCCTGCTCTACTATAAGCGGTCCGCGGCTGTTGTTGATAATAATAACGCCGTCCTTCATCTTTGCTATACTGGCTTTATTGATAATGCCTTGCGTTTCCGGGAAAAGAGGGCAATGCAGCGCAATCACGTCGGATGTTTTAAGAATCGTTTCCATATCAACGTATTGCGCAATCACCTTGCCTGTATCCGAAACGAAGGTATCATACGCGATAACCTTCATGCCCAACGCCTTGGCGATCCTGCCCGTGGCCTGGCCGATACGACCGAAGCCGATAATGCCCATGGTTTTATCCGCGAGCTCTATGAGCGGGTAATCCCAGAAACACCAGTCAGCATTGCTTTCCCAGCGTCCTGCGTGTACCGCTTCGTTATGGTGCCCTATGTGATGACATATTTCCAGCAGCAATGCAATTGCAAACTGGCCGACAGCCGCCGTGCCGTAAGCGGGGATGTTGGTTACTGTAATACCCTTTTCCTTTGCCGCATCTACATCCACAACGTTATAGCCTGTGGCCAGTACGCCGATGAATCTAACGTTGGCGCAGGCATCAAGAGTAGCTCTGCTTATCGGTGTTTTGTTCGTATAGATCACGTCTGCGTCGCCGATGCGCTCTATGATCTTATCGGCAGGCGTGCGGTCATAGACTTTTAGTGTGCCCAGCGCTTCCAAGCCCGACCAGCTTAAATCGCCCGGGTTTTCTGTATACCCGTCCAATACAACTATTTTTGTCATTCCGCTTTCTCCCTTCAGTCTTCCAATAATGCCCATGCGCGGTTGATTACGCGCTTGGTGTTCGCCATAATGATATCTTCGTCTTCATCTTTCCAGGGCTTTACCTCGAAAGACAATACATAAGGATCTTCGGCATTAAAGAAGCCTTCCTGCTTAAGCACACGGAAAAAATCCAGAAGCTCTGGAACACAGTTGGCGCTTTCCGGGAAACCGAAACGCGGATGCATATCGCCATAAGCTTCGCAGCCCTTTTTGACTACAGCATTGCCGATATGGAAATGCGTGATGTAGGGACGCAGCGTCTGTACAACAAATTTGCTGGTCTCGTAAGTGGTAGGAAAGTGGCTCAAATCCACTAACAAGCCGAAGTTATTATGCGTCGTGCGCATATCTGCCGCAAACTTCGCGGCATAGGGCGCAGGCCCCAGCAAAGCTGCTTTATCCATATCGAAATCGAATACTTCTATCTCAACCATAAAGCCTTTTGTAGCCGCATAGCTGCAGACATTGCGCGTCGTTTTTAGAAGCTGAGCATACGCCTGATCTTTGGTATCCTTTTCCCATTTGCCGGCTAAAAATGCAATGCCCTTGGCTCCCAGGTATTCTGCCTCATCGATTGCTTCAATCAAAGTAGCTTCGGCTTTTTTACGGCCTTCCTCATCGATGTCATTGGGGTTTAATTTAGGGCCTAAAAGTCTGGGCTGCGCGCCGTAACATACCTTGAGCCCCGATTGATCCAGCAACGTTTTGACGGCCGCGCGGGTCTCGTCGTCCGCAACTTTTGTAACCTCCACAGCGTCAAAGAAATCATCGCTTGCAATAGCCTTTAAAGAGCTTAATAGATCTCTCTTGGGATGACTCATCCACTGGATTGTACCTATTTTGAAATATTTGTGTATACTTTCTCTCATATCTATACATCCTTTCTTTATTATTTCATTGTAACCATGACTTTCATATAGTCATCCGGATGTTCATCAATAAATTTAAACGCTTCCGCCAGTTGAACGACGGGATAATGCTGTGTGGCAAATCCGTCAAGGTTTATACTTCCGTCTTTTACGCCATTTATAGCGTCGGCGAAATCCTCGCGCACATACATCATATGTCCGATCAGGCTGATCTCCTGGCGCTGAAGAACCGGAAGCTCAATCTCAACAGGTACTTTATAGTTGCCTGTGATGATGATTTTGGAACTGGGCCGCGCAGCCGCAAGTATGGAGAGCAGCGCCCCGCGTGTGGCGGCGCAGTCAATGATTACATCCGCTTTGTCCGCGCCGAAGTTTTCTAAAATCACATCTTTCAGCTCTCTGCCCGTGGTATTCACGCAATATTTGATACCGCATTGGGCCGCGTAATCAAGCTTTTTTTGTTTTACGTCAGTTACCATTACTGCCTTTGCGCCCAGCGCTTTCGCTGCCTGCGCCGTTAAATTACCTATCGTGCCCGCGCCGACTACCAATACTTTTTTGCCGTGTACATCTCCCGCGCGTTTTACCGCGCCGAACCCTACCGCCAGCGGTTCTATCAGCGCCGTCTGATCATTGTCAAGGCCGCCGCAATGATGCAGATACTTGGCCTTTACAGCCGCATATTCTGCAGCAAAGCCCGAGAGGTGCACTCCCATCACCCTTAATTTCTCGCAAACGTTGAATCTTCCGGAGCGGCAGGAATAGCATTCACCGCAATATACCTGCGGTTCGACCGTCACCTGATCCCCCACGGCGTAACCTTTTACGCCTTCTCCCACTTCCGCCACAGTCGCCGCTACTTCATGCCCGATGATTACCGGGAAAGTCATGTACTTATGCAATCCGTGGTACATCTGTATATCGGAGCCGCAGATACCGAAATTGCTTATCTTCAAAAGCACTTCGCCTTCGGCCGGAAGCGGTACAGTAACATCCTCATCAATTAACGTATAGGGAGCAGTTAAAATATATTGCTTCATATTGTCTTAGTCCTTCAATCTACCGGCAGCAGGAATATCTTCCCGCAATCCTTGCTTTCAAACAGCCTGAACGCTTCTTCCCATTGGGTGATGGGGAATTTATGAGTCACAAGCGGCTCCAGATTTACTTTCTTGCTGCCCTGCAGCTTCAGCGCCAGACACCAGTTTGCTTTTCGCGATCCTATAGACCCGGAAAAATGCATTTCTTTATAGTTGATGGCTTCGATATCAAATTCGATTTTCTTCCCCGTCAGTCCGATCTGCGAAAAATATCCGCGTTTCTTCACAAGCCTCAACGCCGTGTTGATGGCCGGAGCCGCACCGGAACATTCAAGTACGACATCGGGGCCATAGCCGCCTGTTAGATCCATCAATACCTTGGTAATATCCTCCTGTTGAATATTTACCGTGTAATCCGCGCCGAGTTTTTTAGCCAGTGCCAGCCTTTCGGTATCGATATTGGTGCCCGATACCACGACCCTCGCGCCATGGGCTTTGGCAAGCTGCGCCGCCATCAGGCCGATGGAGCCGGGGCCAGAAACCAGTACAACATCCTCGGGGTTAATCCTGGTCAGATCCTCCACCGCGTGCACCACACAGGCCAGGGGTTCCGTCATAGCCGCGGCTGTAAAGCTCACGCCTTCAGGTATAAGATGGATACGCCCTTCGGGTACTACCGTATATTTTGTGAATACGCCATTGTACCAATAACCCAGCGTCTTTCTTTCCACACAGAGGTTATACCAGCCCTCACGGCAGAAATCACATTTGCCGCAATAATGGTAGGCTGTTTCGGAAACCACACGGTCTCCGGGTTTGAACGCCTCTACGCCTTCGCCTACTTCCACAACCACTCCGGATGCTTCATGCCCGATGGTGACCGGCGGGCGTACCGGAATAGCGATATCGCTATGATAAATATGCAGATCTGAACCGCAGATGCCAGCTTCCATTATCTGAATTTTTACCTGTCCCCTGCCGGCGGACGGTTCTTCAACATCCCTTATTTCCAAGTTGCCCGGCCCTGCCGCGTATTTAACCAATGCTTTCATAGAATATCACACAAAAAATGTGCTTTCTCCTCCCGATAAATTTCATTAACACCGCTCCACGGATAACCTCCGTCAAACATCGGTGGCTCTACTGTGCAGCTTAATATCTGCCGGGGCCGCCGTTAACATTTAATCATAATAAAAGATAAACCTTTTTTCTTACGCATCATTCAAATGCAATAGCGATAACGCGCGTTGGAGAGCCGCCAAATCCGCGGAATTTCACGGGCAGGGCGGTGATAAACCACTCCTCTTCCGTCAGTAGCTGGTCATCCATATATAGCTCTTCTACTATGATCACACCATTGCCCAGCAAAACTTCATGCGGGGGCAGGCCCGTACCTTCCGGCCATCCGCCCACGCTCATGCCGTCGATGCAGACGCATTTGACGCCTTTTTGAAGCAGGAATTCCGCCGCTTCCTTTGTAAGATACGGCCATTCATATAAATATTCATGATTCATGCCGCGTTTTTGCGCCCAGCCGGTGTATAAAAGAACGATATCACCTTTTTTGATGCGTGAGCCTTCTTTTTCCAGATGCTTATCGGTAATGGCCATTGTACCTATATCGCGCAGGTCGATTGCCACTCCGCGTCCGACAAAAAGTGACGGATCCAACTGGTCGACGGTTGCTTTATCGCAGAAAAAGTGAAAAGGCGCATCCAGGTGCGTACCGGTATGGCTGTTCATATCAAAACGTTCCGCGTTAAAGCCGTTTATTGCATAAATCGCTTCGTAATTTATGTTTGTCAGCTTATATGTAGGCCACGCAGGACAAGCGTGGTAAATTTCCTGTGTCAAATCTAATATTTTTTTAATTTTCGGTATCATATTAGCCATCCTATACTATGGCTCAGTGGGGGCAGTGCCTAAAGCAATGCCCCCTGCCATTATTGTTTTACTTTATGTATACTGTCTTTTCAGCTGTTGCTTCCATCTCTTCGATGTTGTCCTTCGTCAAGAGGAGAACAGGAACGCTGATTTCCTTTTCGGGCGTGCCGCCGTCAAAGTAAGTTTTCAGAGCTTTCGCAGCTTCGGCTCCCATGGTGACAGGCTGCTGTGCGCCGCAAACCAGAACCTTGCCTTCTTTGAGATATTGTACGACCTGAGGATCGCCGTCGAAGCCGGCGACAAATACTTTTCCGGTTAAGCCTGCGTCATCAATCGCTTTTACGAGGCCGATGGTAGCTAACGCATGATGCGACCAGATACCAACGAGGTCCTTTTCACCGGCAATGATGTTCTGGCCAAATTTGTAGCCTTCATCGATGGTGATCGCTTTGGACTGGAGAACTGTGCCCATTTTGATGCCGGCTTCATCCATAGCTTCTTTAAAACCATTCTGCCTGTTTTGTCCGTTGATTCTTGCCAGCGGGATGGTTACTTCAGCGACGGGGCCTTTGGGCAGGTTGTTCTCGCTGATATATTCCGCAACATATTTGCCAACTTCGTTTGCGCCTTCTTTGTTCGGCGTAGAAACGTAGGCCAGATATTCGCCGGATTCTGTTCCGATATCAGCAATAACCACGGGAATGTTGGCTTCTTTTGCAATTTTCAGAACAGCGGGGCACGATGCGCTTTCCACCGGCGAAATAACGATTGCGTCCACTTTCTTTGTGATAGCGTTCTGAGCGTTAGCGAGCTGGGTTTCGGCATTGTCTTTGGAGTCATACGTGGTGAGCGTCCAGCCGTTTTCGTCGCAAATCTGCTGTACACCGGCCTGTACGTAATTCCAGAAGTCCACTGCGGTGGAAGGTGTCAAATAGGCTATGGACTTAGGTGTAGAAGCAGCAGGCTCGGAAGACGCTGCAGGCTCGGAAGACGCTGCAGGTGCAGAAGACGCCGCAGGCTCGGAAGACGCTGCAGGCGCAGAAGACGCTGCAGGAGTCGCTGTGGATGCGCATCCGGCAAACAGCGTAACAACCAATAAGAGAGAGACTGTGAGCACTAACAATTTTTTCATTTTGAAAAAACCTCCTTCTATTATTTGACTTTCCTCATTGGAAACTAATTTTTCTGTTTGATATTGGTGACTCTTTCAATGATTAAGGCAAGTATAATAATGATACCGACTGCAAAGCCCTGCCAGTAAGGGGATACGCCGATGATATCTAGGCCGTTTTTGATGATCCCCATAAATATAACGCCTATGGCTGTACCCAGTATCGTTCCCTTGCCCCCTGTCATCAGTCCGCCGCCAATGACCACTGCGGCGATGGTGTCCATTTCGTAATTTACACCGTAGTTCGGGTCAACCGATTCGAGTTTGGAAGCTAACAATATGCCTCCCAACGCAGCCATCAGGCCAGAGGTTACATAAGCCATTATCTTGGTTTTCCTGGTATTAACGCCGGCAATACGCGCGGCATTTTCGTTGCTCCCGATAGCGTACAGATAACGCCCGAATTTGGTGTTGGATAATACCCAGGACATCACAAAGAACAGTATAATTATGGCAACATAGTATATTCGTATGGCGCCAACTACTGAAGCCGATGTAATGTCGCCAAATCCGGGAACCAGGTTGGTGATAGCGCGTCCGTTACAGATTAAGTAATCCACGCTTCTGGAAATCGTCATGAGGCCTAAGGTTGCGATAAACGGAGGCAGCCCTACAAGGCTGATCAAAGCACCGTTGATGAAACCGACTACCGCGCCCGTAGCAAATGCGGCGATAATTCCCAAAAACATATTTTGCGTAGTGGACATTACCAAAGCCATCATCATGGAGCTTAAGCCCAGTAAGTTGCCGACGGAAAGATCGATACCGCCGGTAATGATGACAAAATGCTGGCCGATTGCCAATATGCCAATAATCGATATCTGCGACATCACGTTAGTCAGGTTCGTTCCCGATACGAAATTCGGCGCAATGATGGCGATAACTATGAAGAAAAACAATAACGCTACGCCAACGCCAAGCTCAGAGCGGTAGTTCTGCGACACCGCCTTGAACTTGGAAAGTTTAACTTTATTGTTTACATTGATTTCATTCATGTTTCTTTCCCTCCGTTAACAATTAGTCGTGTTGGCAGCTATGCTATTGCCAAAAGAAGCATAACTCATAATGAGTTCTTCTGTCGCATTGGATATATCCATATCCCCGACAATGGCGCCATCGCGCATGACGATTACGCGGTCACAGATGCCCAGTATTTCCGGCAATTCCGATGAGATGATGATCACGCAAACGCCTTGGGAAACCAGATTATAAATAATATTGTAGATTTCCGTTTTGGCTGATATGTCAATACCTCTTGTCGGTTCGTCCAGAATGAGTATCCTAGGCTCAGTCAGCATCCATTTTGCTAATACAACTTTTTGCTGGTTGCCGCCGGACAGGCTCCTTGCCTTGTTATAGAAATTGCCGTAGCGAATGCTGATCTTTTCCGTAATACTGTCACAATCCTTTTGTTCCGCTTTATGCGGCAGGATACTGCCTTTTTTGCTTGCCGTCTTTGCAAAAACGCAGTTGAGAAGTATGGAAAGCTCCAGGAACAGTCCTTCTTCCTTCCTGTTTTCCGTTGCGAAACCCATTCCGGCCTTTATGGAA
The DNA here is from genome assembly GCA_023415915.1 of Bacillota bacterium. GTDB lineage: Bacteria > Bacillota > Clostridia > Christensenellales > SZUA-584 > DTFZ01. Next base: position 28,465 of record JAEZIZ010000066.1, read on the forward strand.
TCCTTGGGAGAATGTTTTTTAAGCTTCTTCCCCCCCACCAGTACCTCGCCGGTTTTGTAATTATCAACACCGAAGATACAGCGTGCAAGCGACGTACGCCCTGCGCCTACCAACCCTGCAAATCCCAGAATTTGTCCGGGATAGGCGTTAAACGATACGTTTTTCAGAAAATCGTACATATCGCACATATCTTTCACTTCGAGTATAGGCTTGATGTTGTCTTTTTTTATTTGCGCGTTCTTTTTACCAAAGAACTCCTTGATCTCGCGGCCTACCATGGCTTTGACCAGCTTCTGCTCGTCCATCTGCCTCATATCGCAGCCGCCCACGACCAGGTTGCCGTCACGCAAAACTGTTATACGGTCCGAAATTTCGAATATCTCGTTGAAACGATGTGAAACGACGATAAAACCGACACCTTTGTTTTTTAATCTGCTTATAATCTCAAAGAGCCGGGCTGTTTCTTTCCCCGTAAGAGATGCAGTAGGTTCATCAAGAATAATGATTTTTGATTCGTAGGAAACAGCTTTTAATATTTCTATGATCTGTTGTTCTGCAACTGCAAGGTTCTGCAGTTTACTCAAAGGATTTATCTGGTTCTCCATGCCGAATAGCGTTAAAAGTTCGATCGTCCTTTTTATAGCTTCTTTTTTGTTTAGTATGACGCCGCCTTTAAAGATATCCTCATGGCCCAAGAATATATTCTCATATACCGTCAGATGAGGAACCGCGTTAAATTCCTGTGTTACTATTGCAATACCCTGCTTAATGGCGCTGTGCGGATTTTCAATCAATGTTTTTTTGCCATTCAACTCAATCGAGCCGCTGTCCGGCAATTCAATGCCTGATAGTATCTTCGCGAGTGTGGATTTCCCGGCGCCGTTTTCACCCATCAAGGCATGAACCTCTCCGGCCATAAGATCAAAATCGACTTTATTAAGCGCTTGTACAATCCCGTATCTTTTTGAGATATTTATCGCTTTTAACAAGCATTCTCCCGACAAAACGATTTCACCTCTTTCCTTGTTTTTTATTGACGCTAAAAGGCATCACTTAATAAAAGCAAATAAATTCTCTTTATTTCGCGTCGTTTTCCCCAACTATTCGGTTTGCTTTTATTACTCTTGCCCTTTAATATTTGGCGGCTGTAAGATGCAATGTATTTCAGGCAATTTGAAATTCAAAGTTTTTCGCACCGTACGCCCTTCCAAATCTTTAGCTACCCTTAATTATGTCCGAACGTCCAAGCTTAGCTTGCTGCTTTTCGTCTCCCCCAAAGCTATTATTAAGCATACGCAGCATTTTTCTCTCTGAGGAATAACATATAAAGTCGATAGAATTCTGAGTGTGCGCCCGCAAAGCATCCTGGAGCATTTTTATATCATGTTTTTCCAGAGCATTGACGATATCCATATGTTCATTCAGCGTTTCTTTATATCTTTCTTCGGTGTACAGCATGTCATCAAATATGATTTTATAAAAGAACATGCTGTTTGCCTTTAGATTGGTATAGATATTAAATAACTTATTATTATTACAGCTGCTCATCAGGGTCAGATGAAAATTAGATTCGTTCTCAAAAAATATATTTGATTTTTCCCCTACGACGCCCTGAAATCCTATGTTGGCCATCGCATGGGCAAAAACTTTTATTTCCTGTACAAACGACTTTTCTTCCTTCGCCCGCTCTATCATCTTTTCTGCATAAAAAAGTTCACACATTTTACGGATCTCATAGGTCTCGATAATCTCATCGGTATCGATTTCACGTACTTTCATGCCTTTGCGGGGAATAAAATCGACATAACCTTCCATCATCAACCTATTCAAAGCCTCGTTAATGGGCGTATGGCTCACCCCCAAGTCCTGTGAAATCTTGCTGATTATCAGTCTTTCCCCCGGCTTATATTTGCCTTTTAAAATATCGTCCTTAATCTGGGAATAAACGATATCGAGCAACGACATGCTCTTAAATTTCTGAATGTCCATCAAAAATGCTCCCTCGCTTTTATTGTTAGATTTTCAATATATTCTATATTAAACAAATAAAAGCGTCAAACCAATACAAGTAAATATTTTTGAGTTAATCTCTTTCCTTTGGCACAACTCCTTCAAATACTTTGCATCCGAAGACCCCTCACCTGTTTACCATAAGTTGCCGTGTTCGTCGAACGGCAAGGGTTCCGGATCAGAAATCTGCTCCATATGCGGATTTTCACGCACTTCATCCAGCATGTTTTCAGAAACCCATATTTCGTCTATATGCGAAGTGTCCCGGATGCGGATCACACGCGCGTTATTATAATCTATCTCATTGCAGGATTTTATCGCAACAGCGATCGCGTCCCTGTCGCTTTCCATAATAATCGGGATTTTGACCATTAAAAGCATGGTATTCGTAACCGCGTTGGGGTAAGTTATCTCGAGGCTGGTACGGTTAAAAAGCCTGCGCGTGATAGCGTCAAATACGCCTATTCCCGCAGCATTGCCGTGCGTTTCGTCTGTCAGATCGAGCACCGCACGCCGCTGTGCTTTTATACCGCCTTTGGCATAGGGCGTCAGGAAAGCGCCGGTTACGTTGGGATCAGCGCCGTCACCGCTGATGTTTTTGCCAAGCTTATCGACTACCAGCACATCGGTTTCCTCAAACCATAAATGGCCCATCAGCTTTTTTGCCTCAATCAGCAGTTTGGGCTCTTCCGAAACAATCTCATCGGGCAGAAGCGCCGCTAACTTGCAGGTCTCGTCGTAGGCGTTTTCTATAATACCCAATCCGAAGATGATGGGCGCATATCGAATGATGCTTTTTGCAAAAAGCGGCACCAGGTGATGCATATGTTTGAAGCCGGCCATATGGCAAACTTCCGCGCCTTTTTGTTTGCCCAGTCCTATGGTTATCATCTTCATCAGCCCGCTCTCGTACACTCCGTTGAACGCGGTATGCCCCTTGATGCGGTTGACAACAATGATTCCGTCGGATTCAGCTGCGTGCTTATCGATAAATACAGGATGTCCCTCGGGTGTAAAGCCGATCTGCGTAGTTTCCAAAGAGGAGATGATACTGCATCCGCAGAACTCCTCCGTGATACCGTAGCTTTCCAATACCTCCAGCTGCCCTTCGGCCGTCGCGCCGCCGTGGCTGCCCATGGCTGGGATTATAAATGGCTCCGCGCCTTTTTCCTTGCAGATAGCTGCGATTTCCCGCAGTATTACGGCGATATTCGTTACGCCCCTGCTGCCGCCGGTAATGGCTATACGCATGCCCGGCTTAATCGTGGATGCAATTTTATCTTTAGAAAGCTGCCTACGTACTTCCGCAACAACATCCTCCAGCACGGGGCGTTCAAAAATCTGCCGCACCTTGGCCATTCTTGGAATTCTTATGTCTTTTACAAGATCGCTATAAACTGACATTATCTCACCTTAGGATAACAGATATCCTATTTCCCACAGTGTATCTTTTCCCCTTCAGACACGTTTAACACCGGCTAAAAAACGGGAAACCTTTTCTTCAATAAGAAAAGGCTCTGTATCTTACCATGGATGCCTTTATAATATTGTTTTTCGTCTCCTATATCAGCGTCAGTAATCCTTTTACCGGAGGATGCCGACCTCTTATTTCATTTTGATAATACCACAACTTTTTGATGAATTCAATATTTACTCAAATATTTTTACTTATTAATTAAAACTCTCTATGTTGGCAAATTCGCGATTATAGACATAATAAAAGTACAAGTATTAAGCCCATTATCAGCAGTATGCTATAATGTTCGCCAATCTTGCAAACAAAAATTTTATGCCGTTTAAAATGGAGCGACGCGCTTTTTTCAATATGATGCAGCGGAAGCGTACAAACCGTAATAGAATCTGGCGAACGACTTTTTTATGTTGGGTGTAACAAAGCCCAGGAAATTCAAAACACATAGACTGGCGTGCACCTTACCCCGGCAGCGCGGATTCCACTTGACCTAATCGAAGAAGCAAGCTTACCGACTGCTATATCGATCTTTCTAGCGATCGCGAAGCCCTTAACATCACAGTCAAAGTAATTATAAACAGCTGACATTTGTTACGCTTTTATTCGTTTTCTTTATTTATCCAATTAAAATGAATATTTTACGAGAGTCACATTATAACGTTTAATCGACCGCCTATCCATTAAGAATAAGTAATGTAAATCTGATTTATTTTTGGAGTGATTGATACGAAATTAAACCTTAAAAAGTTTTTTATACAGTTGTATATACGCTTTCGCGACGACGATATATCGTCGCTGAGCGCGCAGCTTTCCTTTTCTCTGCTTATGTCTTTATTCCCTTTTCTGCTGTTTTTGCTGAGCGTTGTCAGCGCTATGCCAATCCCGGTTGCCGAGTTCACAAAAAACATTATTAAATTCATGCCGGGAGATGCGGGCACGTTTATATCGGAAGTAATAAGCGAGATGATCAACGCAAAAAACACTGCGCTATTATCGATAAGCGCCGTTGTCACTGTCTGGGGTTCGTCCCGCGGCATAGGCGCGCTGAGCAAAGGCCTTAATAAGGCTTACGACAAGCAAGAAAGCCGCTCGTTTTTCAGGATAACAGTCATGTCGATAGTGTTTACTTTAGGCATGGCTTTGCTGGTGATAATAACGCTTCTGTCCATAATATTCGGCAGCCTTATAGGCGAATTTTTATCCGGCTTCTTTGCTTTTCCGCAAGCGTTTTTGGAGTTTTGGGTGATATTAAGGTACGCCGTTCCTATAACGTTAACATTTGTAATATTTACCCTTGTTTACACATGCGTGCCCTGCTGCGGCGTCAAGGTAAAGGAAGCGCTGCCCGGCGCCGTATTTTCTACCGCAGGCTGGATAGTTACTTCGCTGCTGTTTTCGTTTTACGCCGCCAACGTTTCAGGCTTTACAAGAGTTTACGGCAGCATAGGCGGCATAATAATACTCCTTATATGGATATACATAAGCTGCATTATAATAATGATAGGCGGTGAAATAAACGCGACTTTTACGTATTTCCGCAATAATATGAGCGTTGAAAAATACGAAAACCCCGCCATGCTTCCCGCCTGGTTAAACAGAAAGCTTAAGCATAAACATACCCGCGGCAAATAAAAGCCGTTATTCCGCTTTCATGATTCGCTGCTCATCAGCCTTTTCTCGCCCTTAATCGCCTGTATCGGAGCTATATCCTGCGTTACTTCCAGCGTACCCAGGTATTCGCCGTTTTCTCCGCGCACTGCATAATATCTTATTAGCACGAACCTCTCCCCCATACTTATCCAAAAATCCTCGTGCTCCTTAGCGCCGCTCTGCAATTCAGCAACTACGCTTTCCACAATATGCACGCTCGCAGGCGGATGGCAGTTTGTAACCTTCCTGCCTATCACCGCTTTCGTACGCGGAAATATCCTCTCCTTGCCCTGTGAGAAATATTTGACCGTTCCTTCGCTGTCCACAAACGTCAAGTCAAACGGAAGCGTATTGAGAAGCGCCGTTATCTCGCCCGGCTTCAGGCTCCCCGTGGGGAACACAATGCCTTCCTCCGCGGACGCAGCCACTTCCTCTGCCGCGGGCTGCTCCATTTCGGGCGCATCGTCAATGAGGCAGTAGCCCAAGTCCCTGCTCTCCTCGGCTATGCGTTTCCACTCGTCGGGCGATAGAGTCTCCATCATCATAGGCAGGAGTATATTCTCTTCCTTAAAAATCATCTCGGTTATTTTGGCGACCGCCTCTTCTATAACCGCTTTTATATTTGCTATATCCCCCGCTTCGGCCATGCCCCTGGCCTTTTTTATGAGCCCTCTTACCTCGTCGTCCACTCCCCACATTACCTTGGGAGGCGCGGTTATGCCGTACTTCTCAAGGTAAGGGAACATCACATTCTCTTTTTTCAGGTAGTGGACGTCAACCTGCCACAGCTGATTCAAGTCGTTCTTCAGCGCTTCCGGGCTCAGAGTTCCTTCGGCAAGTTTTTGTAAGTCGGGTTTTATTTGAACGGCTATCAGCTTTTCGATTGCGCGGTTCTCGTGCTTCATTATATCCGCGGGATGTCCCTCAATGCCGGTTTGCGCTTTATGTATATCCTCTATCGAACCCTTGAATACCGCGGCATGTACGTCGCACAGCCGCTGCACCTCCGACACCGGCATACCGTCCATTATAAGCGCCTGCTCTACTTCCGATATCTCTGACGCCGAGACGCCCTCGAACGTTTCGGCAAACTTTTGCTTTACATCCTCCACGCTCTTACCATTGTGGAGCTCGTTTATCAGCTGCTTTAATACGTTGCGCCTATGTTCCCTGTTATTTATCAATTCGCTCATATGGCCCCTCCGTCGTTACAACATAATTTTCAAATTTATTATTACCAAATGTTTAGCTTTTGGTTCATAACAAACTATTATGTTTGGCCGGTTCAGAGAATACCGGCTGCGGCTTAATAATATGCATTAATGGCAAACATTTGTAATATAAGGGTCATCGTATTCAGGCGGATAATACAATTATCTCCACCACAACCTTTTTCGCACTGCATATATGCATTGCTCCGGTTAATGCATTTTTAAAGGCCAGTTTACGCCCCGGCAAATGAGCGTCTACGGGCAATTGAATATTTTTTTGCCAATTGACATATAATAAACTAACGGTTATAATGGACTTGGAAATAGTTTGCTGAATCCTCTTCAAGTGAGGAACGGGAGAACCAAACTTGGGGTGAATCCGATTTTTCGGTAGGGTACCTTTCAACCCGAACCCGTCAGCTAATCTCGTAAGCGTTGATAGGTAATATTTTAATTTCTTTAAGTATTTACCCGGCGCTTGCGGATCCGCGAGCGCTTTTTTATTCGCGAATCCAGCGATATTAAGTTCCTAATTTCAGCAACGAAACCGAATAAAAAGCGCTTAGTATCAAAAGAAGGAGGTAGTAAGAATGATCAACTTAGCTTTATGTGGAATCGGCCGTGCCGGAATAGAACTTATTCGCACGGTACGTGAAACGGATAATTACAAGATTGTTGCCGCTTTTTGCAAAAACAACAGCGAAAAAAGAGGCAAGGACATAGGTCTGCTCGCACAAATGAGCGAATCCGGCATATATGCCACGGAAATATCGGAGGCTGACCGTGTTCTGAGTGAAACAAAGGTAGACGTAGTAATCGACTTTTCCAATCCGGCTGCGAGTATGATGCTGCTGAATGCGTGCAAAAATCACGGTACACCGGCAGTAATATGCACAACAGGATTTTCTGACGAAGATATTGACTGGATGATAAAACTTGCTTGGAGCCACAAACTGGGTATCGTATACGCGCCCAACGTAACGCTGGGCATCAACGTACTGATGTCGCTGCTAAAAACCGTTGCGCGCGCGCTGCCCTTTTTCGACTACCAGATAACGGAAATACACCATAACAAAAAACACGACATTCCTTCCGGCACGGCTAAAAGAATAGCCGAATCGCTGGAAAGGGATCTGCCCTTAAGCTCTTGCAGCGTTCCTATCAACTCTGTCAGAGCGGGCGGTTATATAGGCATCCATGAGGTGGTGGCTGCGGGAGAATGCGAGCGCATTTCCATATCGCATGAATCGTTTTCCCGCAGGGCTTTTGCCAGCGGCGCACTCGTGGCGGCGGAGTACATCAAGGATAAAAAGGGTTGGCACTATATGGAGGATGTATTGGATATAGGCGCCATGCTGAATGAGGAAAGCGACGAAAAGCCAAGGTTCGTTCGCGCATAACTAAAATAACAGGTTCTCCCCGACTATTTGCCGAAATTATGCTTTTAAAAAATAAAACTTTCAAGTTGTAAAGGGAGCGCGCGGCATCCTCCTTCCGCAGGCTCCCTTTTCTTATTGCATTATCCGCCTTTATTTTCCTTGTTTTATATTTATTTATTTTTTCGTTTATTATTTAACATAACGTCCTTAAATTCGACGTTTTCTCACATACAATATTCGTTGTTATTTATTGTATATAATAAGTGTATATTGTATAATTAGCGAGTTGAGAAAACGAGCAGGCGTTTATTATGCGGCTTACCGATATTAAGTAACATAAAAGAGCGTTAAATAAACTAACACACTCGCGGCGGGCGATATGCAGCAAGAGAGCTTTAAGCACGTCGCGCTGAAAAAGAACTATATAAACGACGCGCGAACATATTTAGCATATCGGCGTGGCCTTAATATAGCAACAGATAATTAAGTAAAAGGAGTTTTCATAAACCTACGCTTATGCATGGCTTATTAAGCCGCGTAAGACGATTTATTGTTCTAAAGTAGTTAATTGGTATGGAAAATATATTGGTAGCCGTAGGCAACAGATTCCAGTCTAAGTTGATAGCCGAGTTATTAAGACATAATTACAACATTCATACATACAGTAACGGCATCGAAAATACGTCAAAATACGATCTTATAATTATCGACAGGAAGATGTTTTCTTGTTTAAGCGACAGAAATATAAAAATAAAGAGCGATTCGGGCGCTTTGTTTCAACCCGTACTGTTCATATCCTCCAAAAAAGGAGTAAGCCAGATAACAAGCCGCATGTGGCAAACGATAGACGAGCTTGTTACCACGCCTATATCGAGGATGGAGCTGTTTTCGGCGGTTGAGATACTTCTGCGGGCAAGAAGGCAATCGATATTGCTTAATCAGATGAGTTCAGGCCCCGGATATAAAAGCGATTTGCTGCAGCGGGAAAGCAGCATTATGACGGACTATTTCGCAAACGTATCGCACGAGTTGCGTACTCCCCTCGCGGTAATACTTTCGGGCATAGATTTTCTGTCAGCCTGTTTCAGCGAGGATATTATAAAGCCGGAAGCATGCAGGAATACGCTTAACATCTCTAAAAAAAGCTGCCACCGGCTGCTACGTATTATAAATAACCTTCTTGATATAACCAGGATAAGATCGGGCTATATGAACGTTTCGCTGAGCAATATCGATATTAAAGAGAAGATCGCCGAGATCGTCGAATCCGTGAAGGATTATGCCGAGAAAAAGCGCATATCGCTGAACTTCTTATCCGACACGCGCTGTCATTACATTGCAGTCGACGAGGACATGATAGACCGTATAGTGCTTAACCTTCTTTCCAACGCACTTAAGTATACTCCCGAGCAGGGCGCTGTATCCGTGATACTGCAGGACAGCCACATACCGGGCAAGATACTAATATCCGTCAAAGACAACGGCATAGGCATACCGGCGGAAAAGCACCGCCTGATATTCGATCGGTTCGCACAGGTAGATGAAAGCATGACGAAGCGCGCAGAAGGGTGCGGGCTTGGGCTCTCGCTTGCAAAGTCGCTGGTGGAACTGCTTGAGGGCAGTATATGGGTAGAGAGCAAACCGGGGCTGGGCAGCAAGTTTACCGTCGAGCTGCCGGTGAAGACCGCTGCCCCCCGCTCTTCACGCAGATTCGCGCCCGATATAAGCAGCCGGGTTTATTACGAGCTTTCCGACCTGTGACCTTAACGTTATATTTGCTATATCAGACATTACGCTCCGTCTGCCTTGATTCGCTGTCAGGCGGAGATTTATTATTGCGCGCCGACCTTTCTATCTTCGCCCGAGCTCCATGCTTTTAAGCCTCAATACGGTAATAGCATAAAGCAGCGCGGTAACCGCTGCGGTTATAATCAACGCTATCGCAAGCGCCGGGTCCATATCAGCCGATAACGAGGCGGCACCGCCGAGCAGCCCCGTCGGCATATACTTTTCTATGCCGAGCGCGTTGCCAACGAAGTGCGAACCGTAAGCCGCAATAAGCGTCAGTATGCCTGCCGCTACGGGTTTTTTCACGACAGAGCCGAATGCCATCAGGCAGGAGAGCAAAAACACCATATACATGCTTTGGAGCAATCCGCCTCTTAACACCGGCAGAATGGACATTTCGAACCCCATCAGCACTCCTGCGTAGGCATAGTCGGCTATTAAAGCGGCGGTCGTGATAAGCGTCAGCGCAACGCCGAACACCACAAGCTTCGACAGCGTAATGCTTAAAAAGCTCTTGCCCGAACAGACCGGTAACAAGAGCGTGCCGTCCCTTATTTCCTGCGCTATTACGCCGCACAGCGTAAACACGACTATTATCGTTCCTATCTCAAATACGTCACCCATATACGTCTGTACGCATGCCGTCTGCGAAACGGTAAACATGCCGCTTAACGCCTCGTCCGAAAGCCCGGGAAACTGGCTCTGCAGCAATACCGGCAGCACGACCTTTATCATCACCGGGTCGAACAGTGCGAAGAAAAACAGCCCGGCGGCAAGTATCAGAAACCTGCTGCCCCTCACTCCGTATTTTATCTCTTTTTTAATGCTTAGCATCGTATCCATTTTGGCTGACCTCGCTTATGAATATATCTTCCAGGCTGTTTTTCCGCAGCGCGAACGATATTACCGGTACGCTTTGCTGCGATAAAAACTTAAGCAGCGCTTTTGAGTCGTAAGGGTCAGAAACAGTCACCGCGAGCTTATTGCCCTTTGCGGAGACGCTTATTACTCCCTTTATGCTTTCAAGCCGCGCACCCAACGTTTCATCCGCCTGTTTAAGTTCGATATCATATACGGGCGATATATTCTCGCTGAGCAGCGTTTCCAGCGGCTTTTCGAGCACGAGCCTGCCGTCTGCCAGTATGCCTACCCTGTCGCATACCCGTTCCACGTCGTCCAGTATGTGCGTCGAGAAAAACACGGTCTTCCCTCTGCCCTTCAGGTCCTTGATAAGGTTCAACACATCCATCCTTCCTTCCGGATCAAGCGCGGACGACGGCTCGTCAAAGAGCAGCAGCTCGGGGTCGCGAATAAGCGCGGCAGCTATGCCCAGCCTCTGGCGCATGCCCCGCGAGAACCCGCCCACTCGCCTAGATGCGGAATCTTTCAGCCCCGCCCACTCAAGCATTCCGTCTATTTGCTGTTTCGACGCTCTATTGCCCTTTCCGCTGCCGAGGTATTCAAGCGTCTCATACGCGGTAAGCCATGGATAGAATTTCGGCTCTTCGGGAAGATAGCCAATGCCAAGCTCGCCCGGGCGCGCGTTTTGTACGTCGATGCCGTTTACAATGCATTGCCCCGAGCTAGGACGTGAGAGTCCCGCGAGTATGTTTATCGTAGTAGACTTTCCCGCCCCGTTGTGCCCTATAAACCCGTATATCTCTCCTTTTCCCACATGCAGGTCTATTCCTTTCAATGCGTGGAACGACTTAAAGTATTTATTAAGGCCTTTTACTTTTATCATCTACGCATCCTTCTTTCTTCCGGCTATAAGGAAAATTATCGGGCCGAGCAGATTAAACAGAAGGCATGTAAAGAACCAGCCCCATCTGTTGAGGTTACGTACGCCTTCGGTAAATATCTTTATCGCGCTGTACACAAACAGCCCGAGCTGCAGCGCTATTACAGGCAGCAGCATAAGCAATAAGTCCGTGGAAAATTCAAATCCGTTCATACTAAACCTCCTCTTTACAGCCTGATTTTACCTGCCCCGGGAGTCATATGATAAGTTACCGCGGTCATATTTCCGATAATATTCTTTTGACGGCTTGAAATATAAAGCTGTGCAGGCACAGCGGGAGAATGTCAAAAAGCATATGCTGTCATTCTGTCAGCTTTGCTTGAAGGAGTGTAACAACTGAAGAATCCCCTTATTTAGAGCACTTTCCATAGGATTCCTCGCAGGCTCACCCAAAGGGGACTGAATGACATATTGTGGTTTGTCGAAACTCTGAAACTGTCTGGGCACAGAATCTGAAGTGTATTCTTAAAATCCGGCTTTTTTCAGTGCGATTACAGCGTTGGCGCGGTCTTTGACGCCCAGCTTTAAATATATCTGGCTGACGTAGTTTTTAACGGTGCCTGTCGAAAGATACAGCGCCTTTGCTATCTCTGCGTTGCTCTTCCCCGCCGTCAGCAGGAGGATTATCTCCTTTTCCCTCTCGGAGAAGTCATACGACGCGCCGCTTGAGCCTGAAAGCCGCGACGTTATTTTGGCGGCTATCCTGCCGGGAAGTATTATGCTGCCGTTTACGCCGTCGCGCACGGCCTCTATGAGCTTGTCGCTGTCGATATCTTTTAGAAGATATCCTGAAGCGCCGTACGTCATGGCCTTTATTACGTATTCGTCGTCGTCAAAAGTCGTCAGCATTATCACAGCCGTTTTGGGAAGCTCGCTTTTAATTACCTTCGTAGCCTCCACTCCGTCCATCTGCGGCATCCTGATATCCATAAGCACTACGTCGGGCTTCGTCTGCCGCGCAAGCTCGCATGCCTCCCGGCCGTCTCCCGCCTCGCCCACTACGCTTATGTCTTCCTTCATGCCGAGCAGCGCGCGCAGGCCTTCGCGCAGTATCTTCTGGTCGTCGGCTATCAGTACTCTTATCATGCACCAGCCGCCTTTCCCGCCGGTATCGAAATGGACACCGTAAACCCCTCGCCCGGTTCGCTTTCGGTATACAGCGTGCCGCCTATGCTTTTAACCCGCTCGAGCATGTTGTTGAGCCCGAAGCCATAAGCTGCGTTCTCTGCTCCCGAGCCGTTGTCGCTGAAAGTCATCGTTACGGTATCGCCGGACTGCTGTATGAGTATATCGGCCTGCGTGCTTTTGCCGTGCCTTATGCTGTTGGTAGCGCATTCGACTATTGCCCGCATCAGCACGTTTTGCTGTATGGGCAGCAGGTCTATATCGCTTTCGCATACCAAATCAATACTTAAAGACGTATCGTTTTTTATCTGCGCTAAAAGCTCCTTTAAATTCTTAACAAAATCCTTTTCTTCCCCCTGCTTTATCGCCTTCACTGAAAGCCGTATGCTTTGCAGGCCGTCTTTTATCTGCTGCCTTGCAAGCGCGAGTTTTTTCTTCGCTTCGCGGCTGTCGCTTTCCAGCAGCTTCTCCCCTGCCTCCACGGATATAATGGCCGCGGTGAGCTTGTGTCCCACGTTATCGTGTATCTCTGCCGCTATCCTGTTGCGCTCGGCTATAGCGCCCATCTCTTCAAGCTTTAATGACTTTTCTTCGTTCTGGGCGAGCGCCTGCTGAAGCAGGTTGTTGAGCAGAAACTGCTTTTTCATTGTATAAAACGCTATAAACACCAGTATGAATATTATCGAATTGACATAAATGCTGCCGAAAAACATGTTGGCGTCCGGGCTTACACCCATTTCTGAGAGCTTAACTATAATCGACCCGGCATACAGTAAAAACGCCGCCGCCGCATAAACTTTTGACTCCTTTAAAGTGAGCGAATTGATAACGCTCGCAACCATTACAAGAACGATGAACTGCGAGCTTGCAGTAAAATCAAGGTAGTTGACCGCAAGCGTAAGCAAAAGCTGCGCCGCCGGCATAGTAAAATACAGCAGCTTATGTCTTGGCTTTACAAACAGCCCGTTCAGTATTGCTATGACAAACGCGGCGGCGAGAAGTATGATTATAAGCCTCGAGTGTTCGCTTTTGCCGTTCAATGATATGTTTAATGCAAGCACTTCATACGCTATCACGAAAAGCACGAATATGCCCTGCTCTATGCCGCTGTCTGCATGCATGCCGCTTATATCGGGGCTCTTATATACAGCCTGCTTCCTCCCGCAAAAGAACATATAAGCCGCGGCCGCTGGCAAGTTGAACAGCGCGATAAGCACAATATAAAGCGCTTTGCGCCTTTGGGTAAGCGCGTCGTTTTTCCAGCAATGCGAAATATAATAAGCCTGTATACAGACTTGTATTATGATTGCGGGTGCGATTATTGGAATGAAAGGTCTGATATCCATATGTCACCAAAAAACAGATAATACTTCCGGCTATGAACAGTTTAATATATTATCGTGCCGGTTTCAACTCAATTGGTTCAGTACCTTCTGAATCGTTTCAATGCTGACTGGCTTGGCTATATGCTTGTCAAATCCTGAACTTACGGCATGTTCGATATCCTGCTGCCCGGCGTAGCCTGTAAGCGCGACGAGATATATACCTTTAGTTTCAGCATCTTCCTTTAAAAGGCGCGCAACCTCGTATCCGTTCATATCGGGCAGGCCGATATCACAGAATATTATATCGGGGCGAATTGCTTTTGCCTTGCCTATTCCCTCCGGGCCGTTTTTCGCGATATCCGCTTCGTGGCCTATCTGCCTGAACATCGAACCAAGAAGCTCCGCAAAATCCCTGTTGTCTTCAATAATCAGAACCCGCAAATGGCGGCTTGTAATGTTTGCGGGTACGGCCCCCTCTGTTTGCTTGCCCCGCGCGGCTGCGGGCAGACGCACCTCAAACGTTGAGCCCTTCCCGAGTCCGCCGCTCATTGCGCTTATCGTTCCGCCGTGAAGCTCGCATATGCCTTTCGCTATACCAAGGCCCATGCCCAGCCCTCCTCCGCTGCGCTCGAGCGATTCGTCCGCTTGTACAAAAGGCTGAAATATTTTGTCGAGCATCTCCTTGTTTATGCCGATACCGCTGTCCTTTACGCTTATCAACGCATGTCTTTTATCTTTATATACCTTAATTATTACGCGCCCGCCGCTTTCGGTAAACTTAAGCGCATTGTTAAGAAGATTGCCTATCATCTGCGAAATGCGCACCGGGTCGGCTTCCAGATAAAAACGTCCCGGCGGAATGTCCGTTTCAAGCTGTATGCCTTTGCGCTCAAACTGCACCCGCATATCCTCTGCCGCCAGCGCCGCCAGCTTGTTTAAATCTATACGACTCTTCTTCAGCCTTATCTTATTCTGCGTAATACGCGTTATATCGAGCAGATCGTCCACAAGCCTGCAAAGCTGCTCGGACTGCCTCTTGATTATTTCCTTTGCCTGCTTTTCCTGCTTCTTGTCCTTTACCGAGTCAAGAAACGATATGCCGGCTATTATTGTGGCAAGCGGGTTGCGCAGCTCGTGGGACAGTATACTTAAGAATTCGTTCTTGTTTTTATCTTCTTCTTTGAGCTTTTCTACGAGTTCATATGCCTGTCTTTCACTTTCTTTTAATCTGTCGTTCGTGAACAGCCGGCCCAACGCTATCGCTATATAATCCGCAATGGTGCTCATAAAAGCAAGATCGTAATCCGCAAACGTTTTTTTGAGCCTGCTTCCGAACGCCAGCGTGCCAATAACTGAGTTGTCCGCTTTAAGAGGATGGCATGCGTACGCCATTATACCCAGCTTGGCTATATCCACCGTCCTTACATCAGTTTTTTCGGTAATGCATTCGGCTACTATGCGTTCTCCCTCCTGCGCCACGCATCCGCATACCGCGGCGCCAAATTCAAGCCACTCAAATTTGCCTACGTCTTCTTCGGGTATGCCTGTCACAGCGTTTAAGTGCAGGCATCCTCTTTCTTTATCCACGATATAATTGAAGAACACGTCGCAATCTATATGCTGCATCGCCATAGTACAAAGATCGTATATTATCTGGCAGGGGTTTTCGCTGAGCAGCAGACGGGACGTGATGCTTGCCAGAAGTTCGTTGCGCATCTTGTTCTTTTGAAGCTGCTCGTATGCTTTTTTCCTGCCCGTCACATCGGTTGTAGACCCGATCCACTCGATGATATTGCCCGCTTTATCAAGTAACGGCACCGCCCTTGTGTACGCCCAGCCTATTTCGCCGTTTGAGGTATTTATTCTGTGCTCAAGCTCGACGATGCTCTTGTTGCGCTTTGCATCCTCTATCATCTCTATAATCTGCTGCCTGTCTTCGGGCATTATATACTCTTCGAGCCATGTTTTGTCCGGCTTTTCGATGCTTCCGTAAAAACCCTGACCGTGGAGCTGGGTCATGACGCTGCAGTCCGGGCTCATTCGGAAAAGCACTTCGGAACTGGCCGTAACCAATGCGCGCAGCTGCTCCTCCCGTTTTCTCAGCCTCTCCTCGGTAAACGCTCGCTGTACTGCCGCCCATGTGCGCTCGGCTGTTTCCTTTGCCAGCGAAACTTCCAGCGGCGTCCAGTTGCGGGGCGTCGAAGCGTACACGCAAAGGCAGGCGGTTAGGGTTTCTTTTTCAAACAAGGGAAACGAGATGCTTGAAACAATCCCATGCTCGAGCACTCTTTTGCATTCTTCGGCGGGTAGCAGTTCGTTGTTATTATAGTCCCGCACAATGAGCGGCTTTCCCGAGCACAACATTCTGACGACTGTCGGGTAGGTATCATGTATGTTCTCTTCATGTGAAGTCTCGCCGTTTTGCCTGCTAAAAGAGCCTGTTTCGCTGAGTTTTTCAGGTTCACAGCATTTTATAAATACTGCTTTAGCCTTCAAATGATTTGCAATCAATCTGGAAGCTGTGTATTCTATCGCGGCAGGGTCGGTAAGCGGCCTTATTGAGTCGCTGAGATTTAACAGGAATTTCAATCGCTCGTCGCTCTTCTTCAACGCTTCCTCCGCGCGTTTTCTTAGCAGCACTTCCATAACGGACGGCGTCAGCGCCTCTAGCATCTCTTCTTCTTCCTGCCTGTATCCGCCTTCTCGGTTGGCTACGGCGACTATGCCTGTCACCTTGCTGTTCTGTATAAAAGGCGTGCCTAAAAAAGACGTTATCTTTGGATGGCCGGGGCATATTTCTTTACTTGCCGTCCCAATATCGTTTGTTACTAATGTTTGCCCGCTGCGAATAACGGCATCAAATAATTTGCGTATCCCGGTATCGCAGGTTTTATCGTGTAAGGGCTTATCGTGCCGGCCGCAGCTTTCCCTTCCGCTTTGGCTGACCGCAACGATATGGAACAGCCCGTCGTCGCCTATCTCCCCCGCTATGCTTATATCGCTCTTCGTCGCCGACTCGATAATCTTAAGGGCCGCAAGCGCCAATTCCTCCATGGTATCGCAATAAAGCGCTTTTTCATATATTGCGTTTACCATCTGCAGCAGATTCTTCTGCCTGCCCAGCATTGTTTCGTGCCGTTTCCTGCGTGTAATGTCGCGGAAAACAGCAACCGCGCCGTTAAACGCACCGTCTTCGTCGGTAAAAACCTTAGTATGCACTTCGGTATGAATCAGCCTGCCGCTTTTATGGTAAATGGATATTTCTCCCGAGCAGCTGCGTTTAAGAAGCGCAATCTTTATTGCCTTATGCCGTAAAGATTCCATCCTGCCTATGCAGAACATCTCGTCGGCCGGCCTGCCGAGTACTTCCTGCTCGCTCCAGCCGTATATCTTCTGTGCCGTTTCATTCCAATAGATTATTTTCCTATATTTGTCATACGCCGTTATTGCGTCCGTAACGTTGGAGAGAAGGCGCTTTTGAAAATTGAAGATTTCTATTGCCTGTTTTCGCTCAGTCATGTTTTCCATTACTATGAATGCAGAGGTTATTTCGCCTGCAGAATCGCGAATGGGAATTGAGAGAAAAAACACTGGAATTTGAGCGCCATGCATGTTTTCTATCAACACTTCATTATAGCGCACTATTTCACCGTTATGCAGAGAGCGGCTTACTGGCATATCTTCAGGCGTAAAGGGCGTGCCGTCCTGCATGAAAATTTTTAAGGCGACAGTATGGATATCTTTAATTCCGATTTCATTGAGGCCTAAAAGCTCTATGCCCAGCCTGTTTATGAACAGTGGGCGCGCGTTCGTATCAACGAGCACGATAGTTATCGGGACAGCGTTGAAAATGATTTCAAGCCGTTTTAAGAACGGCTCTTTGCCTTCTTTATGCTTTTGTGTATCGTGCATGCCCATATCCCCCTATTGGTACATACATATCTATAAAAAATAATCATTAATTAATCCTGTTAATTTGCGCACGTTTTTATTAGCGGATGAAAGATTTTGGAGCATTTGCAGAATGGAATTTTTAGTATTTGCTGTTTCCATTGTATAACAGTATTTATCATTTCGCAACAATTACGCATATATATTCATCAATATAAAATTTCCTGATATTTTCATTGAGTATGGGAACTTTTATTATGGCTGTCTCGTCTAACGTTAATGAGTCAATAATATCTGCCATAGATAAATAAGCTTCACATTTCGTGGGAAAGGATACGACATTGGAACTATTAAAAATCGAAGGTCTTACAAAGATCATCAAGAAGAAAAAGATACTGGATAATATATCCCTTACGGTAAATCCAGGCGAGATCGTCGGTTTTCTTGGCCCGAACGGCGCGGGAAAAACAACGACTATCAAGATGATAATGGGCTTGTTTACCATAACTGCAGGCAATATAACCATTTGCGGACACGACGTTGTGACCGACTTTGAAAACGCGATGCAGTATGTCGGCGGCATCATTGAAAACCCGGATCTCTATAAGAGGATGACAGGCAGACAAAACCTCGAATACTACGCGGCAATGTATGAGCGCACAAAAAGGGAGAGCATTGACGAGGTCGTGGAGCTTGTCAAAATGTCGCAGCGAATAAACGACAAAGTTAAATCATATTCGCTTGGCATGCGTCAGAGGATAGGCATAGCCCAGGCGCTGCTTCATACTCCGCGCCTCTTAGTACTCGACGAGCCTACCAACGGCCTTGACCCCATAGGCATTAAGGAGCTCCGCGATCTGTTGAAATACCTTGCCAAAAACGCGTCGGTCGGCGTATTCGTTTCCAGCCATTTGCTGGCCGAGATGGAGCTCATGTGCGACAGGATATACATAATCGATAACGGAGTTATGATAGGCGAAAAGACCATAAGCCAAATAGAGAACAACGTTGAAGGCATATATAAGTATACGTTCATAACCAGCGACAGCGATAAAACGTTTGAATATTTCAAAAGCCTCGACGCCAATGTTGACAGGGAAAACGGCAATGTTACCGTGATAATGAAGCGGGAGCTTGTTCCCGGTCTTGTTAAAACGCTTGTTGAAAAGAATATAGACATATATGCGGTCAACCAGGCGCAAAGGACGCTCGAGCAGGACTTCATATCGATGACGACCGGCACAAAGACGCAGATCCGCTGATGAGCTTTGCATTAGCAGAAAGGACTAATAACGATGAGTTTTTTAAGACAGATAAAGTTGGAAATTGTAAATATATTAAGGTCTAAATTTCTCCTTATAATAGGCATACTCGTGCTTGCCGCTTCAATTGCCATACCGGTGATAACCGCGCTTATACCTCCCCCGGACGAGCGGACATATCCGGGCGGGCCGATAATTTATTCGAGCAGCGCCGTGGCTATAGACGTTGCGTATAAGGGAGCCTATCCCGGCGAGGAGCCGATAATAGTCGACGGCGTCGAAATAACTCCTGACAACCCGTCATACTGGGCGCTGCAGAATATAAAGCAGCAGCGGCAGATGATAGAAGAGGGTTCCATGACGTTCCAGCAAAGCGCTTCTTCGGGACTGGCGCTTAAGTTCATGGATGTGCAGGAAGACTTCTATATGCACTTCGCGGTAAAGGTTACGACATACGAAGATTACCGCATGGACTTCCAATGGAGCGGCATGACGATGCTTAACGATAAGTTCTTATACGAGAACAGCGAACAGGACATAGCCGCGCTGCTTGAGGTCTCTCAGATGTTCGGCACATACTATGATACGGAGGAAAACTTCAAAAAGAAATACATAGATATATCTTCTGAAGAAAGGCTTGCCGCGATTGATAAGGCGGACGAATATCTCGGCAAAATATATCAAATGCTTGATAACGACGATTTCCCGCTTTATATAGAATTAAGCATATTGCAACAGGAAGAATACATCAAAAACAACGAGGATCAGATAGCAATATTCGAGCAGGATATAATTGAGCATCCTGAGCAGGAAGAATCATTAAGCAAGCAGATAGAAATGCTTAACAACGAAATAAAGCGCATAAGGGAAAGCGCTATACCCTTGCTGCAGTACAGGCTGGAGAAGAACATAATACCAAATACGGATATGTGGCAGAACTCGGCAATAAACGATATACAGCAAGCCCAATCGTTTCTGCTCAACTTTGAAATCGTATCCGAAGAGGACTTCAACAAGCCCGATTACCAGTATTTAAAAGATCAGTACGAGACGTATCACAGATACCAGTCGGAAATGAACGCTAGAAAACTGGAATGCCAGAATATCGAGCTTGTAGCGCGAAACAGCCTTGATGCCGACAAGCCGGATATGAAATATGTTCCGGACGGCGCGCGCATGGCAACTGTAAAGTTCCTCGATTACTCGATAATAGTGGCGCTGTTCGCGGTGCTGGTAGGCGGCTGGATAATGGGAAGCGAGTTCCAGCTCGGAACGATAAGGCTGCTGCTCATACGCCCCAAGACGCGCACCAAGATACTCATGTCCAAGTTTATTGCGGCGCTTGTGCTCTCGCTGGGCATATACATCGTCGGCTCGATACTCAACGCCGTTACAAACGGCATATGTTTCGGTTTTTCCGACTTTGCTTTCCCGAACTATTCCGTAGCGGGCGGAGTAGGCTTCTTCGGCGTATATATACCCGAGCTTCTTGCATGCTCAGTGTCGGTGATTTTCGCATACAGCGTAGCGTTCATGCTGTCGATGCTTGTCAAGAACATAGCCGTATCGATATCTATACCGGTCATCTGTTTCATCGGATGCTACCTGCTGATGGACGCGCTTACGGCTACTCGCGTAGTGGAGTGGATAGCGTATACGCCGATACCTTATGTGCAGCTCTCGGCGTTCTTCATGCCGTACAGCACGTCGTATACGAATTTTAACACGTATATCGAGCCCACAAACGCTATGCAGCTCATTTTAAGGGGCGTGCCCTTGAGCGTGACATATGGTATAATACTGCTGCTGGCGCTTTCGGCAATATGCGTCATTGTATCGATATTCACGTTCAGGAAACGCGATATAACAAATTAAGAGAGGCCAATTGATGAGCGATAAAAACGGCTTTTTAAGCAATTATGGTAAAAACATGGACGAACAGCCCCCGAGCGAGATAGTCATTAAGGACGTCGACCTCGGCTATAAGTTTGAAGAAAAGAGCGGGTTCAAAAAACCCGAGTTAACAGGCGGGCCGCCGCCTTCGAGAAGGCCTCAGCTGCTTATACCCATAATAGCGGGAGGCGCGGTAGTCGTAGCCTTGATAGTGATACTCTTGCTCTTACTGGGCGGCGGCATAAAAGTCATAGACTTTAAAGGTATGTCGCTTTCCGACGCGCAGCTGTGGGCCAACCAGAACGGCGTGCTGCTCAACGTTGAAGAGGAGTTCAACGACGAGTTTGAAGCAAGCAAGATAATTGCGCAGAGCGTCGAAGCAGACAAGACAATAAAGAAGGGCGAGTTTTTAACGCTTACCGTATCCAAGGGGCACGACCTCTCGGTTATGGTCGAGCTGCCCGATATTATGTCGATGACTATGGACGAGGTGCAGGAATGGGCGGATAAGAATTTCATGTCCAAGGTGCGCATCACGTCGGAATACAACGACGCCGTTCCCGCAAACAGAGTTATAAGGTACGAGATAAACGACGATAAAGTCGCGGGCGGCAAAATAAGGCGCGATACTCCCCTGTACGTCATAGTATCGAAAGGCCCTGAAGACGAGAGCACGGTGCAGGTAACAGTGCCCGATTTCAAGACCATGTCCATCTCGGAAAGCTATATATTCGCCAGCCAGAACGGAATAGCGCTTATAGTTGAAGAGCAATACGACGATTATGTGCCCAAGGGGACGGTAATATCCCAGAGCGTAAAGTCGCAGGAAAAGGTGGCAAAAGGCACAGAAATAAAGCTTGTCGTCTCCAAGGGCAAGAAAATAACGATACCCGATTTCTCGGACTATTCGAAAGACCAGGCCGCTGCCGTTGCGTCGACGCTGGGCATACCCGTTACGATAAACGAGAAGTACTCCAATTCCAAAGCGGGCGCGTTCCTCTCCCAGAGCATTAAAGCGGGCACGGTATATGAGGAAGGCGATTACATAGAGCTCAATTATTCTCTGGGCAACAAGATACAGCTGGCTTCATACGTCGGCCAGACGAGGGACGCCATAGAAAGCTGGGCGAACGATCTTAACGCCAAGGGCGCCAATATAACGATAAAGGTCACGGAGACGCAAAGCAGCTCCCCCAAGGGCACTATAATATATCAGGACGTGGCGAACGCTATGATAGGCGTTAAAAAGACTATAAACATCACCGTCTCGCTCGGCAAAATAATATATGTGCCTGATCTTGTTATTCCAGATGAAAATGCGCTGGGCGACCCGAATAGAGGTTACGATGTCGCTATTACAAGAGAAGAAGCTATAGCTTTGTGTGAAGCAGTCGGACTTGTTCCGGTATTTGTTGAAGCTCCTAATCCAAACAGATTGCCAGGTGAAGTTTGGGAACAGAGCGAACCTGCCGGCAAGGAAGTAAGAGAAGGTACAGTAATAACACTAAAGTATGTGCCTTCTACTCAGTATCAAGTCCCAGACTTTAAAGGCATGCCACGTAATCAAGTACTTAGTGATCCCAAAATGTTTGGAAAGCAGTTTACCATAGTATTTGCAGATTACAGCGAGTATGTGCCTGATTACGCCGGAGAGGTATATGAACAATCTTTGCCCGCATATTCGATGGCAGCTGCAGGCACAGCGATAACGCTGTATATCGGCCCGCAGCCGCCGTCACCGTAACGAGCTTTAGCTCTTAAAGTACATGTTTTCTATATAACGTTCAAAAAAGACCGGGTTGCTGCCGAGCTCGACATGCCGCCCGGTCTTTGCTATCTCTTCGCAGGTTTGTTTGTACTCGTCGCTAAGCAGCGCCATTATCGCGCCAGTGCCCGCGGCGTTTCCTATGGCCCTAATGCTGCCGACGGCCTGCCTTGGCAGCAATCCTACCTTAATGGCGCTGCCTGGGTCCATGAAGTTGCCAAAGCCGCCCGCAAGGTATATTTTGCTTATATCCTCCATTGTCTTGCCCGCGTGGTGCAGCAGCGCTTCCAGCCCCGCGGCTATCGCCGCCTTTGCGGTCTGTATCTCGCGTATATCCTTCTGCGTAATTATTATACCCGGGCCTATCTCTATGCCCGGCTGTCCGTCCGATTCGACGATATAGCGGCTCATGGCTTCGCTTTCATCTATCCTGCCCGTTTCGTCCACCAGACCTGAGCTTACCATCAGCGCCACCGCGTCTAATAGCCCCGAGCCGCATATTCCCTGCGCGGGCTTGTCCCCTATTGTCGTGACTTCGATTGCTCCGTTGTATGGGTAAACCCTGTTTATAGCGCCCGGCACGCCCGCCATGCCGCAGCTTATCTGCGCGCCCTCAAACGCCGGCCCCGCAGCCGTCGACGTAACGTACAGAAAATCGCTGCTTCCCAGCGCGACCTCGCCGTTAGTGCCTATATCGAGCAGCGCGCAAAGCTCATTTTCTTTATAAAGCCCGCTCGCGAGTATCGCTGCCGTTATGTCGCCGCCCACGAACGCGGATATGCAGGGCATGAGATAGACTTTTGAGTGTTTTGCGAAAAGCCCGAGCTTCCCGGAGTCATAATACGCTCCGAACAGCGACTCGGGTTTGAAGGGCAGCACGCCCATAGAAACGGGCGATATACCCGCAAACAGGTGGAGCATGGTAGTGTTGCCCGTTACGACGATATGCTTTACATCGTCCGCGCTTATTCCCTGCGGTTCCGCAAGTTCTTCAAGCAGCGCGTTTATGTCACCTATAATCGCGCTATTGAGTATCTGAAGCCCGTTCTCGAAATCGGAACAGTATTTTATGCGCGAAATAACGTCTACGCCCAGCGAAGCCTGCGAGTTTATGCGGCTGGCCGCGCCCAGCTCAATTGCTTCCCCGCAGTCGTAAAGGTACGCGACTACCGTAGTTGTGCCTATATCCACGGCAACGCCGTATCCTGTTTTATCGCTCTTTATATCGGGAAGCTTGCCCGCGGTCAGTATGTTCATGTCCGCATCAAGCCGCACGGCGTCACGCTGCTTCTGCAGATGGCGCACGCAGGTCTTGTTCTTGCATTTGCCGAACAGGCACGTTCCGGTACACGGATATATCTTATCTTCCATACAGAATCCTAAGAAAGGCTTTAGACGGCCTTTATTACTCCCCCCTCGTAGTCCGCTTCTATGCGCTTGCCGGGTTCTACTACGAGGAACCTCTCGTCCCAGTTGCCTTTAAGCAGGTCTTCAAGCAGCGCTTTTCCTCCCGCTACCTTGTCATACTCCCAGCCGTAATGCTTGGCTGCGCGGTGCGCGTATTCCTCGTATTCGGGAAACGGCAATTCGTCCCACGCAATATAAGCCGCCCTGCTGTAGTTTTTAAGCGCGAGTTCATTTTCAACAAGGTATCTGGCGTTTTCTTCGCCGTACTTCTCCGTATATTCGGCGAGCAGCGCCTTTTCCATCTCTTCCGAGGGCGTGTACGCGTTCTCTATCCACGACGGCGTGTACCAGTATGTGCCGCCGTACTTATCAAAATACTCCCTGTATCTTGCGTACGAGCCGAGCAGCAGCCCGATGCAGTCGTCCGTTTTAGGCGCCACTATGGTATATTTGCGCGACGAAAGGCCCGCTATGCCGTTGGAGCACAAGCCGTATCCCAGCACTATCGCGTCGAAATCCTTACCTAGCCGCGGATTATATGAGTGCACGTCCTCTCCCGAGTCAATGCTGTCTATCTCCTGCTGCAGCGCCTTTTGAAGCAGCGCCGGCGTATCGTGCAGCCCCTGCCGCAGATATGTCGCGTCCACAAAGTTGCCGCATATGGAAGAAAGCAGGCTCATCTCGCGGTATATCGCTTTGCAGGCAAGCAGCTTCAATCTTTTCATACCGATTCCTTACCTTGTAATCCTTTAATGCCGCTCTTAAAAGTTCTTCAGCTTTTTAGAGAGTCCTGATTTAAAAAGGAGGCTGTGCCTCCTTTGAGCGCAGTCATTCCGTCAGCTTGCTTGAAGGAGTGTAAACGCCTGAAGAATCCCCTTATTTATAGCACTTCCCACGGGATTCCTCGCAAGCTCGGAATGACATATTGGGGTTTATCGATACCCTGGGGCGGCTTTTAGTCGCCCGTTGCTTTTTCAGCCCTGACAGATGTTATACGCTACTTCGCCCGCGGAGGCCGCGTCGGCGGTATAGTAGTCCGCTCCAATTGTATCGCAGTAGTTCTGCGTTACGGGCGCACCGCCTATCATTATCTTTACCTTTCCCTTTATGCCCCTTGCCTCAGCTTCTTTGACGACGTCCTTCATCACTATCATGGTCGTCGTAAGCAGCGCCGAGCAGGCTATGATATTTGCGTTCTCATTTATGGCAGCGTCCACAAACGCCTGCGGCGCAACGTCGGTGCCAAGGTCTATCACCTGTAGGCCTTTGCCCTCAAGCATTATCTTTACGAGGTTTTTGCCTATATCGTGCAGGTCTCCCTTTACCGTGCCGAGAATAACCTTGCCTTTAGACGCCGTGTCGGAAGACACGAGCACGGGCTTTAATACCTCCATGCCCGCGTTCATCGCGCGCGCCGCTATCAGCACTTCCGGTACGTACACCTCGTTGTTCTTAAATTTCGCCCCTATTACGCCCATTCCGGCCAGCAGCCCGTCGTTGAGTATCTCCTGCGCCGTCAACCCTTCCTGCAGCGCCTTTGCCACAAGCTCTTTTACCATAGCGGCCTTGCCCTGCTGCAAAAACGTGCTTATCTCTGTTAATACGCTCATTTTCTTCCCTCCCAAGTAGTTTGTCATTTTTTATAGTTTTAATAAATTCAGTTATGCGTTGCCTTTTTTTGCGCGGTATTTGCCGGGAGTCATACCCGTAACCTTTTTGAACACATTCGAAAAATAGCTCTGATCCTCAAACCCCGAAAGATAAGCGACTTCCGCCAAAGGTATGCCCGGAGACAGCAGGAACAGCTTCGCGTTTTCTACGCGCACCTGGTTTATATAGGCGCTTATATTGCAGTTCATCTCGTCTTTAAATACCTTGCTCAGATAAGAAACGCTCACCTCAGCATGGGCGGATATATCGTTCAGCGAGATCTTGTTCATATAGTTGCCGCGTATATATGCGACCACCTTCTTTATAAGGTCCGAGTGCTTTGTCTTTGAAAAATCGAATACGCTGTTTGTGAACCGGTTAAGCACCTTGGCCAGCCAATGGTTCAGTTCGTCGAGCGACTCAAAATCCTGTACGCACCGTATATAGTCGCTGTTGAGTCCGAACACCTCCGAAATATCAGCCCCGCCCTCTATCGCGGCTCTCGAAAGTATCACGACCAGCTCGATAATCCTCGCTTTTATATAATCGAAACTGCCTCCCGCGGTGAAGAATATATGGCCCAGTATCTCGTTTAGCACCTGCTGGGAAGCCGCTTTGTTGCCCTGAGCGATATAACCCTGCAGCAGCTTTTCCTGACCTATTGGGTAGGCGGAATCCGGTTTGTATTTTATATCCCCTGCGGAATAAAACGCTTCGTTCTGGCTTCTGGCAATCTGCTCGATCAGGCGAAGCCTCATGTTATCTTTTTGTGCGGCAAAAGAGGCGAGTATCGACAGCATGTCCGCAAGATACGAAACCCTTCCGCTGCAGAAGTAAGGCAGCGCCCCTGTTTGCGACAAAAGCTTCTTCGGAGTTCCACCGGTAAAGAACCTTTCAAGGTCCTCCTCCAGAAAGTCGTTTAAATCGACCATCAAAAAAGGCCCGGCAAGGAGCCCGTAGAGCAGCTCTGCGTCTTCAAGCGGCGCGCAGATAAACGCTAATCCCGCGGGACAAAGGTATTCATATTTGCCGCCCCACTTTTCCGCCTGAAACAACCCGTCCCGGTGTATGTTCTCGCACTTCAATTCCCTGTTTCTCTTAACCTGCTCATTAGCGCATATACTGCAAAAGCTGTCTTGCTGTCTTTTAAGCAGGCCGTCGGGCTGAGATGTATCTATTATGCGGCAGCTGACCTGGCACGCTTTTTCGTAAATACCGGCAACTTTTGACGCCGATTCATACAGGGTATACAATAAACCACCCGCTTGAACATATTTTATTGTAACTATTAATTATATTATTGTAATATTCGGTTCCGCTTTGTAATATCTTGTTTCGCCAGGGCTGATGCCTCGGTTTCGCTCCGCTCAGGCGCGGTTCTCCGAATCACCCGCACCCAACCGGCCTGACCGCGTTACCAGGGACGCCTCGCGTATCTGAAGTATTTCTTAAACCACGGTGTGGTGCAGGAGCGCTTTACTACCTTTCCGTTGGACGAGGACGCGTCTATAACCATGCCTTTTCCGATATATATCGCGACATGCCCAATCTTGCGCTTGGAATCGCTCCAGAAGAACATCAAATCGCCTTTCTGGAGATCGCTCATCGATTCAATCTTTTTCCACTCGGTAACGTTCGCATACCCTTGCGCGTTATATCTGCCGCGGTTAGAGCCCGCCTGCTTTAAGCAGTAATGCACGAGGCCCGAGCAGTCAAACGAATTCGGCCCTTCTTTTCCCGAAACGTATGGGTCTCCAAGCTGCTTTTCCGCCGCCTCCAGCATCTCGTTGATATTGGCTTTTCTGCGCTGTTCCTGAACTTTCTCCGGGCTTGGCTTAGCGTCAGGCGAATATATCACATCGAGAGTATGCTCGCCTGCCTTGCCGTCCTGCGTAAGCCCGTTGCGTTTCTGGAACGCCTTTATCGCTTCAGCGGTCTCCGTTCCGTAGTATCCCGTCTCTTTCTTTATGTATCCTAACTCAATAAGCTTTCTTTGCAGATTGTTTACATCGTCGCCTCTGGTGCCTTCGAGAAGCGTATACTTTTTCGCGTCGGCCGAGTTTATCCAGTTGAGAGTCTCCTGATCCGCCACGCCTGTCTGCTCAAGTCCGTGCTGACGCTGAAAAAGCTTAACGGCGCTCTCGGTATACGGGCCGTAGAGCTGCGTCGTTTCATCCTGGTCGAAATACCCGAGGTCCATGAGGCGCTGCTGCAGATGCTGCACGCGCTCGTTCTCGTCGCCTCGCTTAAGCGTTTGGTCGGGCGTAGGCGTAGTGGTGGGTATGGGAGTAGGAGTCAGAGTGGGAACCGGCGCAGGCGTCAGCGTTTGCGCAGGCAGGTCAAGCGCGCTTGCCTGACGCGCAGGCGGCGCCGAGCCCAGTACCGAAACAAGTATTATGGCTGCTACGACTATCGCCGCCGCGCTGAATATTATTATCCATGAGCGGCGCTTAACAAGCATCAGGCGTTTTATTATCAATATTATTAATCTTCTGGCTGCGCCTATTTTTTTTCTTTTTCTGGATACTGCCATCGGAACCCTCGTTCGAATTTTTTGCCCGGTTATCAATTGTACAAAAAACCTTAAGGCGCTTCGGAGTTACCACCCCAACCAGCCTTACGACTTGCTGAGGGTCCTGGAATTCACCCCATCAAGCCTCACGGGCTTGCTGGGGACCCCGTATATACACCCCAAAAGCCTCACGACTTTTTAAGGACCCCGCTCTAAACGCAATCCCGTTTTTTGAACTATTATTGGAAGCTCGTTAAGCCTTAAGTGTAACTGTCTTTAGCGGCTTGACGAATCTTCGCCCCAATCCCGGATTTTGGAGCACCGAACCACCTTAACAATGCCGACAGCGTAATAGACTTGTTTTGAAGATTATATCACGCAAAAGGCACTTTAGGCAACTTTGTGACTCTGGATTTATATGGTGAGGCATAATACCCCAACAAACCTTACGGTTTTTGGGGACAATGTATTCACACCCCACCAAGCCTCACGGTTTGCTGGGGACCCCGTATTAATATACGCTTAACTATTAATTATACTTTTGTAAACTTTTTTAATTTTACTTGCGCACAGGTTTATGTTATGCTAATTATAATTGAGGAAAAATATGCTTATATACTGTAATCCTTTTATTATTATATCATATAGAGACAGGATATAAATCTGCGTAATTTTTAGGGGTGTGGCAATGGACAAAAGATATAACAGACCTGGCGGGAAAAGCAAAGACCCTTACGGCCTTTCAGGTCCCGATGAAAGGGGACATGCATCATCCTCCGGGCCTCGCAGCAGCGGGAATGAGGTCAAATCCAAAAAGTGGATGACAATAGACAAAAAAAAGCCCTGGAGCGTTAAGAAGAAAATCATCGTAACCTGCGTAAGCGTACTTTGCGCGGCGCTCTTAGGCTTAGGGGTATACATAATATCCATATTGGCGGATCCATTGGGCGGATTTGAATCTGTCGTGGAACAGATTACTCCTCCCCCGTCAAATGCGGCGACGCCGCAGATTTCCGACGGTCAAATCGTTCCTACCCCTACGGCAACATTGAGCCCGTATGAAAAGCTCATGAACATGAGCGATTTTTCCATGCTGGAAGACATAGTCAACGTCATGCTGATAGGTGTTGACCATTCGCCGGAGCGTGATACGGAGGAATGGGCCAAGCAGGGAGGCAAGCAGGCGTACCATTCGGACGTTATGATAGTGCTTGCTATAAACACCAATACGAACGAAGTAAACCTTATATCGCTGCCGCGGGACACATACGCCCATATACCCGGCTTTAAAGGCATATATAAGCTTAACGCTTCTATTGACTTAGGAGGCGGCTGGCCTAACGCGTCCGGGTTTGAAAAGGTGTGCGAAGCCGCATCGTATATGCTCGGCGGCATTCCCGTCAAGTATTATTATGCGGTCGATATGTCGGCGGTGAAGGAGCTGGTGGACGCTATCGGCGGCGTGGATTATGACTGCGATATATCGTTCAAGATGGTAGACCGCCGATATGAAATGGGAATGCAGCATATGAACGGGCAGGCGGTGCTCGACTACCTGCGCGTGCGCAAGCCGGCGGACATTTTCCAGCCCAAGGGCCAAACGGGAGACCTCCACCGCGTTCAGCGCCAGCGTAAAATGCTGCTTGCCATATTCGATAAACTTAAGAATACAGGGTTGATGAATACCATACCCGATATATTCAACGCGGTTGGCGACAAGGTCAAAACAAACGTGCCTCTCGCACAGACGGCCGGGTTCGCGGCGTACGCGTATAAGATAGACAGCGCGAACATAAAAATGCATTCGATGTCGGGCAGGTCGGCAAACGTGCTCAGCTGGAACTTCGTGTTTACCGACCAGAAGGATCGCGTCAATCTTATCAAACAGATATACGGCGAAGAGATGGTAAAGCTTTTCGACGTGCATCAATATAACGAATTGTCTTACAACTCGGGCGCAATGCTCGGGGAGCATATGGAAGCCGACGTGATACTGGAGAAATCGAGGCCTATACTGGACCAGGTAAAGGCATTGCTCGACGCCGACGCACAGCTTCCCCCGTATCCTACCCCGGAGCCTGTGGATCCCAATGTTCCGGTTGATCCAAATTTGCCTTTACCTACTCCCGTGCCCAGCGACGGTTACAGGAAGTACCCCGCCGACGGAGATGTGTGGAACATATACTTAAGCTCGGAAAACTTGTTTGCGCAGATTTCCGGCTGGAACTTCGATGATACCTCGGAAGCAAACTGGACCGCGCTGCACGCGAATAACGAACAGCTAAAAATCAACATACAGACACTTAACGATATGTTCACCGTTACAAAGGTCACAAGATGGAGCAGCTTCTGGGATGTGGATTTTGAAAAGCCGGGCGACAAGTGGTACAGCAACGAGGTCTACATAGATTTCAGGTAGCCGCCTTTTACAGCTGTATATCGTTTGTGACAATCGGGAGGCTTTTAGTTTCCCGGTTTTAATCTCTGCTAGTCGTGAGGCCTGGCGGGGCATAAATTTCATTGTTATGGAACAAATCGGGGAGCCAACAAGTCTAATCGTAATAGACAAAAGATATATACGATACAACAGGAGCAGCATAGCAAATGAAAAAGTGGTTTAAAAAGCCTGAAAAAGACAGCCTTGAGGGCGAGATCGTATCCGCAAAAAGCAGTCCGGAGGAAGATTCTTCGGATAAACTCGAATGCAATCTTGAAGAAAGCCCGGCGCAAGCGCCAAAGGACGACACACAATCTAACGGCGATAAGCCGTCAGGTTCAAAAAAGTGGATGTCGGCAGATAAAAAGAAGCCGTGGAGCTTAAAGAAGAAGATAATAGTAACCGTAGTAAGCGTACTGGTCGCCGCGCTGCTGGGCGTCGGAGTATTTTTGGCGTCCATACTGATAGACCCCATGGGCAGGTTTAAGACAGTCGATAAGCAGGTGACTCAAGCCCCCTCCGCCTCCGCCTCACAGCCAGGCATTACCGCCACGCCAACGCCAACGCTCGACCCTTACGGCGAGCTTATAAGCAAAAGCGATTTTACTATACTTGAGCAGACGGTTAATATACTGCTCATAGGCGTCGATTATGCGCCCGAGCGCGACGACTGGAGAGGCAAGAAATATTTCCATTCTGACGTAATGATAATACTTGCGATAAACAAGGAGACCGGCAGCGTGAACCTTATATCACTGCCGCGCGACACATACGCAAAAATACCCGGCGTAGAGGGAATATATAAGCTTAACGCCGCGATGGATTGCGGCGGCGGCTGGAAGGACAATCCGCAGGGAGGATGCCAAAAGGTATGCGAGGCGGCATCGTGGATGATAGGCAACATACCCATACAGTATTATTACGCGGTGGATATGTCGGCGGTAAAGGGCCTTGTAGATGCCATTGACGGCGTGGATTTTAATGTAGACGTAGATTTTAAAATGCAGGGCCGCTCATACAAAGCGGGCATGCAGCATATGAATGGGCAGGCAGTGCTCGATTACCTGCGCGTGCGCAAGGACCTTGGGGACGATTCGGGAGACCTTAACCGCATCAACCGTCAGAAGGATATGCTTATTGCGATACTGCAAAAGCTCAAAGATACTGGGCTCATATTCAAGATACCCGATATACTTGGCGCGTTCACCGGCAATCTTCAGACAAACGTCGATCTTGCGAGCACGGGCGCGCTGGCGGCATACGCGTACACCGTCGATACCGACAAGATAAGGCTTTACTCTATGGACGGTTCATACTGCTATCGCCTTTTCAACTGGAATTTTGTAATAACCGACCAGAATAAACGCGTGCAGATAATCAAAGACGTATACGGCTTCGATATTTCAAACAGCGAAGATGTAAAAGCCTTAGAGGCGAAATACGGTATAAACGTGCCGTCTTATAAGAATTATTCAATGAAATCCGCGCTCGGGCTTTGGGAAAAAATGCAGATTGAAGTGACGGGTGAAAAGGCGAGGCCTTTGCTCGACAAGGTTAAGTCCATACTCGACGCCGACGCGGCGCTTCCCCCTTACCCCGCGGCGCCTGTGCAAGATCCTTCGGTGCCTGTCGATCCGGCGCAGCCCGCGCCTACTCCGGTGCCGAGCGACGGCTACAGAAAATATCCCGCGGACGGCGATATTTGGGCGCTTTACAACAGGGCGGAAAGCGAGTATTCACAGATAGTGAACTGGAATACTTCGGGCGCCACCAAATCGTCCGATAAGAATTTTCAGGCTGTTATAACGCAATTACAGTCCGACGTACAGTCGCTTTGCACAGCGTTTTCCGTAGCTTCGCCCAAGTGGTCCACATATTGGGTTGTGGACTACGGCGATCACCCCACCAAGACAAAGGTCAACCAGCATTACGTGAAAAACGAAATACCCGTAGATTTCAATTGATATAATGCCGCTCACGCCCCTTACTATAAAGGGGCGTTTTTTATGTACATTTTTTTGCGGCGCATATGTAATTTCTTTGTAAATTTTTATTATAATTTGAAGTTTGTTATTCATTTTTACAGTCTAAAGTAATATACTATATTCATAAATTCTGGGAGTATAGCATATGAAAAAATGGTTTAAAAAATTCGGCAAGGATAAAGACGATATCAAGGACGAAATTATTGCCGCAGACGAATCCTCCCGGTCAGAGGCTTCTTCGGGCGGCGAAAGCATGGAAAATGACGCTGTGCCAGAAGAAGCGCAGACCAAAGCGCCCGATTCTTCGGATAGCACTGTTATGGACTCCGCCGCGGCCGAGGACGAAACGCAGGAAAATGCACCGGCGTCCGAATCGGGCGGCGAATCAGACAAGTCTAAGCTTAAATTGAAAAAGCCCTGGAGTTTAAGAAAAAAGATAATCGTATCCGTGGCAAGTGTGTTGGCCGCCGTAGTGCTGGGACTCGGCGTATTTCTGGCGTCAATGTTTATTGACCCTATGAGCAGGTTTAAAACGATTGCCGAGCAGGTGTCACATTTACCATCGCCTGCCGCTTCACAGCCTGCGGACGTCGCCGCGACCGCCGCGCCGACGCCTACGCTTGACCCGATTGGAGAACTGATTGCAAAGAGCGACCCTACCATACTCGAGCAGACGGTTAACATACTGCTTATAGGCGTGGATTATTCCCCCGACCGCGATACGGAGGAATGGATCCGCCACGGGGGCAAGCAGGCGTTCCATTCTGACGTAATGATAATACTCGCGATAAACAAGCAGACAGGCAGTATAAACCTTATTTCACTGCCGCGGGATACGTACGCCCAAATCCCCGGCGTCAAGGGAATATATAAGCTTAACGCGTCTATGGACTGCGGCGGAGGCTGGAAGGATAACCCCGAAGGAGGCTGCAAAAAGGTATGCGAAGCAGCGTCGTGGATGATAGGCAACATACCTGTGGAATATTACTACGCTGTTGATATGGCAGCCGTAAAAGGCCTTGTGGACGCAATAGGCGGGCTGGATTTCAACATAGACGTTGATTTTAAGATGCAGGGCCGTTCATACAAAGCGGGGATGCAGTACATGAACGGGCAGGCGGTGCTCGATTATCTGCGGGCGAGAAAAAACATGGAGGATTCGGGAGACCTTAACCGTATAAACCGCCAGAAGAACATGCTGGTCGCAATACTGCAAAAGCTTAAAGATTCGGGGCTTATTGTAAAGATACCCGATATACTCGCAGCGTTTACCGGAAACCTTGAGACGAATGTAGACCTTCCCAGCACAGCCGCGCTTGCGGCGTACGCGGCTATTGCCGACACCAGCAAAATTAACCTTTATTCCATGGACGGCCCGACGGTCGGCAAGCTTTTCAACTGGAACTTTGTCGTAACGGACCAGAAAAAGCGCGTGCAGATAATAAAAGAAGTATACGGGTATGATATATCAAACGAAGCGGACGTAGCGGCGCTAGAAGCCAAGTACAACATCGAGGTCCCGTCCTACAGCAATTATTCCTTAAGATCCGCTTTGGGCCTTTGGGAGAAGATGCAAATAGAAGTTACTACCAAGAAGGCAAGGCCTTTGCTCGACAAGGTCAAATCCAAACTCGATTCTGACGCGGCGCTCCCTCCTTACCCCGAGCCGGTAATCCCAGAAGATCCTACGCAGCCCGCGCCTCCTCCGGTATCCAGCGAAGGTTACAGGAAATATCCTGCAGGCGGCGACATCTGGAACCTGTATAACAAAACGGAAAGCGAGTATTCCATGATAAAGAATTGGAAGACGTCGGGAGCAACGAGAGCGTCGTATAACGAATTTATGAGCATACTCACCGAGCTGCAGACCGACGTGCAGTCGATATGCAGTCAATTAGGCATCAGTAATAACTGGAAATATTTCTGGCGCGTGAATTACGGCGATTCTCCTAAAAAGACGTCTGCCAACCAGCGTTATGTAAAGAACGAAATACCGGTTGATTTCGATTAAGCGCCAATAATCCGCACCCCATCAAGTTTCACGGCTTTACCGAATAATCAACCACCCCTTCAAGGGGTGGTTTTTCTTGAACTCTATTAGGGGACTCCCGCTGGCGCCCCCCGCGGTATATTACGGTTCCGACGGCCGCATAAGGTTAAGATTCTTCGTCCCTCCGGTCCTCAGAATGACATATGGGCTTTCTTATATAAAAGCCTGTTTTATGGTATTAGTTACATTGTCCTTCAGAGCGCAAGCGAAGGGTCTTAAATAAGATGTCCCCAGTAAGACGTAAGGTTTGCCGGTGTAAATAAGGGGTCCCCAGCAAGACGTGAGACTTGCCGGTGTAAATTTGTTTAAACTATATCTTTCTTTTTATATCTCAAACTTCTGTAAAGCTATCCGTTTCTCCACGAATGGTTTTTCTACAGTAAAAAATAACGCCCTTCCTAATGTGGAAGAGCGTTGTTGTTTTGCGCTGTTAAACGCGGCCAGGCTATGCTTTTACTCCTCCTGCGCACTTTCCTGCGTCTGCTTTCCGAGGTTGCAAGTCTCAAGTATCTTAGCCTTTATCTCTTCAAACACGTCTCTGTTCTCTTTGAGGAACGTGCGCACATTGTCCTTGCCCTGGCCAATGCGCAGCTCGTTGTAATAGAACCACGACCCCGATTTCTTGATGATGCCATATTCAGTACCAAGATTGATAATGCTGCTCTCGGCTGAAACGCCTTGCCCGTAAAATATATCGAACTCTGCGGACTTAAACGGCGGCGCGACTTTGTTTTTGGCGACTTTTATTTTTGTCCTGTTGCCTACAATGTTGTCGCCGTCCTTTATCGCCTCGACGCGCCTTACGTCAAGGCGGACGGAAGCGTAGAATTTAAGCGCCCTGCCGCCCGGCGTCGTTTCTGGATTACCGAACATTATGCCGACTTTCTCGCGCAGCTGGTTTATAAATACCGCTATCGTGTTGGATTTGCTTATTATTCCCGCGAGCTTGCGCAGCGCCTGTGACATCAGCCTAGCCTGAAGCCCCACATGCGAAGCTCCCATCTCACCGTCTATCTCGGCTTTGGGCACCAGCGCGGCAACGGAGTCTATTACTATTATGTCAATGGCTCCGCTTCTTACAAGCGCTTCCGTTATCTCCAGCGCCTGCTCCCCCGTATCGGGCTGCGACACATAAAGGTTGTCCGTATCCACGCCGAGGTTTTTAGCGTATGCCGGGTCAAGCGCATGCTCGGCGTCTATGAACGCGGCGGCTCCGCCCAGCTTCTGGGCTTCCGCCACCATATGAAGCGCTATCGTAGTCTTGCCGGAAGACTCGGGGCCGTATATCTCTATAATGCGCCCCCTGGGTACGCCGCCCACGCCCAGCGCAATATCGAGCTCAAGGCATCCGCTAGGTATCACCGACACAGGTACGCTTGCCGCTTCGCCGAGCTTCATCACGCTGCCCTTTCCGAATTGCTTCTCTATCTGCACGAGCGCCATCTCCAGCGCTTTTTGTTTTTCTACCGACATCACAATACCTCCGAAAAATAATATATAATACGAATAGTACAAAAATCAGAACATGTCTTTGACGATATCTCTGTTTTTCAGGAAATAGTCAACGCACGACACTACTGACAGCACTACGCTTGCCCATATGAGCACTATGCCGAGTATAACCAGCCACTCGCCGAATATGCCGTTCCAAAGCAGCAAAACAACGACCATGATTATCTGCACCACTGTCTTTAGCTTTCCCAGCTTATCCGCGGCCATCACCTTTCCCTCCGCCGCTGCGAGCATCCTTAAGCCGCTTACTATAAACTCCCTGCCAATAAGCACTATGACGAACACAGGATGTATCCTTCCTATTGCGGTAAGCATAACAAGTGCGCTGCAAACGAGCAGCTTGTCGGCTATAGGGTCGATAAGCTTTCCGAACTTCGTAACCAAATTGCGTTTTCGTGCCAGCGCGCCGTCAAACAGGTCGGTAAGCGAAGCGCCTATAAAAATAAGAGCGGCGACGTAATAGTTCCAGAACCCGGAGCCGATGTAAAATGCCGCTATGAAAAAAGGTATAAGCGCGACTCTTAAAAGCGTCAGCTTGTTGGCTATATTCATTCAGTTTCTCCTGCAAAATCATATTCGTAAGCGTCTTTTATAAGCACATCATGAAACGTGCCGGCAGTCAAGACTTTTTTTGACGTAATGTACGTTATGCCGTCGACATTCGGGGCCTGCCCTTCAGTCCTGCCTATATAACGCCCTGTTTCTTCATCGATGCCGTCGACTATCGCAGGCAGCTTTTGCCCGATGCGCTCGCGCCCAAGCTGCAGCGATATCCCCTGCTGGAGCGCCATAACGGCCTCACAGCGCTGCCGTTTAACCTCGTCCGGCACCTGGCCGGGCATTTTTGCCGCCTTTGTTCCTTCCTCGGCGGAATACCTGAACACTCCCAGCCTGTCTATTTTGAGCTCCTCCACGCAGTCAAGCAGCTCCGCAAAATCGTCTTCCGTCTCTCCGGGGAACCCCACGAGCAGCGACGTGCGAAGCGTAAAGCCGGCTTCATGCAGCTTTTTAACGAGCCTTCGCGAAGATTCCTTAGTATTGCGTCTGTTCATGCGTCTGAGCACGCTGTCGCTGAAGTGCTGGATAGGTATGTCCATATATTTTACTATGCTGTCGTGTTTCAGCATAACGTCAATCAGCTCGTCCGTAACCCCCTCGGGGTAGCAATACAGCACGCGCAGCCAGCCGCCTCGCATTACGTCCGCGGCTTCCCGGAGCAGTTCTTCGAGCGCCCTTCCGCCTAGGTCCACGCCGTACTTTGTCGTATCCTGCGCTATGAGTATCGCCTCCGAGACGCCTCCTTTGCGCAGGTCTTCCATCTCTCTTATTATACTCTTTTTGCTTTTGCTCTTTAATGGGCCGCGAATCTGAGGTATCGCGCAGTAGCTGCAGCAGTTCGAGCAGCCGTCCGCTATGCGCACGTATGCAAAATGCCCCGGAGTGGTCAGCACGCGGCCTTCGAGCTCGCCGTCTATGCTGTCGCAGCATATATATTTCCTGCCTTCAAGCGCCGACTGTATGGCGTCGTATATACGGCTGTAGCTCGCCACGCCCAGAAACGCGTCCACTTCGGGCAGCTCGATGCTCAATTCTTTTACATACCTTTGAGAAAGGCATCCCGTCACAATCAGCTTTGCGCCCGGCTGCTTTAACGCGGCCATCTCAAGAATAGTGTCTATCGACTCCTGTTTCGCCTCGTCGATAAAACCGCACGTATTGACTATTATAACGTCCGCGCCTCTCGGCTCGTCCACTATAACCGCGTTGCCGCCGGAAAGCACTCCCAGCATGTGCTCAGTGTCTATCCTGTTCTTGTCGCACCCGAGCGATACGACGTATATATAAATATTATTGCTGTGCTTCATCCGCCGCGCCAAACATCTCCTCGTACATATCCCACGTTATCAGTACATTTCTTGCCTTGCTGCCCTCGAACGGGCTGACTATCTTTCTTACTTCCATCTCGTCCACGAGCCTCGCCGCACGCGCGTATCCTATACGCAGCCGCCTCTGCAGCATGGAAATCGAAGCCTGTCCGTATTCGAGCACTATTTCCACCGCTTTGGGCAACAGTTCGTCGTACTCGCCGTCAGTTTCTTCCTCCTCGGCGACCGACACTACGTCGGAAACCACGTCCTCGTCAAACTCCGCGTCCGTGCCGCCCGATACGTACTCGGTAACCTTTTCTATGTCGCTGTCCGATACATAACAGCCCTGCAGCCTTATCGGCTTTGCCGCGTCTGACGGATGATACAGCATGTCCCCGTTGCGCAGCAGCTTTTCCGCGCCGTTCTGATCGAGTATCGTGCGCGAATCTACGCCCGAGTTGACCTTGAAAGCGATACGCGAAGATATGTTGGCCTTTATAAGTCCCGTAATGACGTTGACGGACGGGCGCTGCGTAGCTACTACAAGATGTATGCCGGCCGCCCTGCCAAGCTGGGCTATACGGCAGATAGAGTCTTCCACTTCCCTCGGGCAAGCCATCATAAGCTCGGCAAGCTCGTCGATTATAACCACTATGCGCGGAAGCTTTTCCTCCTCGCCCATCATACCGTTATATCTGTTGATGTCGCGCGCGCTCTTTTCGGCGAATATCTTGTACCGCGAGGTCATCTCGCTCACCGCCCAGTTGAGCGCGCTCGCCGCCTTTTTAGGATCGGTCACGACAGGCACCAAAAGATGCGGTATGTTCTTGAACCCCGACAGCTCCACTACCTTGGGGTCTATAAGTATCATCTTAACATCGTCGGGCGTCGCCTTAAAGAGTATGCTCGTTATCAGCGAGTTAATACATACGCTCTTGCCGCTTCCCGTTTCCCCGGCAATGAGTATATGCGGCATTGCCGTGATATCCACATAAAAGTTCTTTCCCGTTATATCCTTGCCGAGCGCGAACGTAAGCGGCGACTTCGCGTTCTTGAATTCGTCCGACTCGAGCATGGAGCGCAGGTGAACGAACGTAACATCCGAATTTGGCACCTCTATGCCCACCGCGGCCTTGCCGGGTATGGGCGCCTCTATTTTAACCGCCTTTGCGGCAAGCGTCATAGCGAGGTCGTTGTCAAGCTCTTTGATGCGGCGTACGCGCACGCCGGGCGCAGGGCGCAGCTCATATCTCGTTACCGCCGGCCCTTTTACGATATGCACGACTTTTGCTTCCACGCCGAAGTTGGCGAGAGTTTCTTCTATAAGCAGAGCGTTCTTGCGCTGCTCCTCCATGCCGGTGGATTTAACCTTATCCTGAGGCTTGGAAAGCAGCGTCACCGGCGGCAGCGTGTACGCTTTTTTCTCGCCTTTTGCGCCGTGCGTCTTTTTCTCCGCATCCGCGCCGTCTTCCTCGTCCTCGTAATACTCTATGGCTATGCCGTCGCTTTTGGCGCTTCTGCCCGCGCTCGCGGAATGCCTTGTTGCAGGCTCGCTTTCTTCGTACGTCGCGTCGTCAGAGGTGTAAACTTCGTCGTCGAAAAAGCTTTTATGCTTCCTTCTCTCGAAGCTTTCCCTGTTCGGTATCTCGGGCTCGTATAATATGACGTCCTCCTGCTCCCCGCGCAGGTCCTCAATATAAAGGCGGCGTTTTTTTCGCTCGGTAACGTTTTCTATAGCCTTTACTACCGTTCTCCTGCCGACGTCTGCAACGCTTTTGCTCATGCTCTTTATAGAAAGGTTCGCAAGCACGAGTATAGAAACAAGGCTCGTAGTAATAAACAATATTACGCAGCCTATATTACCGATTAGCAGGTTGCACGGGAAAAGCAGCAGGCAGCCGATTGCCCCCGAACCGGCGCCGTTTAAGCTGCCAAGGTTATACGATCCGGCAACATATTCAAAAAAATCGCTCTGATTCAGCCATTTAAGTGAAAACGTATGAATGAGAGACAATATGGAAACAACGAGCAGCACGACGAGCCACACTTTGCTTTTATTTATGGTCTTCTTACGCGCCGCTATCATCAATATGCCGAGTATTACAAAAAGAAAAGGCGCGAGATACGCAACAAGCCCCAGCAAGCCGAACAGCACGTCCTTAACAGCTCCGCCGAGAATACCCGTATCCGTGCGCATGAATATGCATATACCAAGGAATATGCCAAGAGCAATAAAAATGACCCCGGCAACTTCGCCGAAATGCCCTTTTTCCCGTTTTGCTTTTTTCGGAACGCCTCTTGGCATATACTTCACCCCGGTAAGTATTATATCATACCGGTTGAAATATACAACGATTTACTCCTCCATGCCTGCAAGGCTTTTGAGCTTGCGCGTAGCGTCCGCCAGCGTTCCAACCTCGTCAATTATGCCGCAATCGACGACCTCTTTACCCACAAGCACGGTGCCCATATCGTTCGCAAGGCCGCCCGTCTGCAACATAAGCTGCCTGTATTCTTCTTCTTTTATCTTCGAGTGCGAGCAGACGAACTTCACTATCCTCTGCTGCATCTTATCAAAATAGTCAAAAGTCTGCGGCACGCCTATAATGGTGCCGTTCATGCGTATGGGATGCACGGTGACGCTCGCAGTCGGCGAAATGTACGAATATGTAGTCGACACGGCAAGTGTTATGCCTATGCTGTGACCTCCGCCCAATATGAGCGATACGCTCGGTTTGCTCATTCCGGCTATCATCTCGGCGAGCGCGAGCCCCGCTTCCACGTCGCCGCCCGCGGTGTTCATAAGAAGTATCATACCCTTTACGGCGGGGCTTTGTTCGATTGACACTATCTGCGGGAGTATATGCTCGTATTTTGTCGCCTTGTTTTCAGGGGGCAGGTTTATGTGTCCCTCTATCTGCCCTATTATGCTTACCATCTGTATCGGAGAGATGGGAGTAAGGGGCGTTCCGAACTCTTTTATTTCCGCGCCCTGCTTCAGTTTATTCGCATCATTATCGTTGTTTTCCATATAGAAGCCTCTTAAAGCAATATAATGCTGCCCCAAAATTGCGGGCGCAATTATATTATCAGCTTAAGAGGCCATGTTTATCCTTAATGCGGCTCGAGCATGACGGGCTGCATCTGCTTTCCTTCGAGCGCAAGACAGGCCGCTTCTATTATTTTGCTCATATCCGCAACTATGGACGTGTTTTTTCCGGCGGAATCGTCCTGCCTGTACGGCACGAAATATACGTTGCGCGTATTTAAAAGCAACCCTAAGTTTTTTGCGTTCGCAGCAAGAGCGTCGTTTGTGGATATCGCAATAAGCACCGGCCGTGAGTTCCTTAAATGCGACTTTGCCGCCATCACCACCGGAGTGTCCGTAATACCTAAAGCGAGCTTGGCGAGCGTATTTCCTGTGCACGGCGCGATTATAACAAGGTCGAGCAGCTTTTTGGGGCCGATAGGCTCTACTTCTACAAGGCTGTCAAGTATTTCGTGTTTCGTAGTCTCCTTAAGAAATTTCCTTAAGTCCTCCGCTTTTATAAAACGCGTGTCAATGCTGGCCGCGGTAAATGAAACTATAGGCAAGACGTCCGCGCCTATGCTCACCAGTTCTTCAATAACCGGCATTACCTGTTTATATGTACAGAACGAACCGGTCACCGCAAAACCTATTCGTTTTCCTGCCAGATCCATCAATGTTCCTCTCCTTCAAATGCGCGCAGTATAGCCTTTGCCGCCGACGCCGGGAAATACCGCCCCGGCAGGCCCTGTTCTATCTGCACGCTGATACCGCTTTTCTTAGCCATATCCATATCCATGCAGTAAGGCGGTGAAGCGAGCTCTATAAACCTGGCGTCGCGTTTGACGCATCCTATCTCCGCTTCTCCGATAACGTGAAAAGGCACGGTATTGAATATAACGTCCGATTCAGGGAGCGCCTGCTTTAAATCCTTTGTACGCATCGCTCGGTAGCCCTCCATCCATATCAGCTCCAGGTCCTTGTCTTTTCTTGCCGTAGCTATAACGTTGGCGCTGCACGCCCGAAGCAGCTTGCACAGGAATTTGCCTATTCTTCCATACCCAATAACAAGGCACGTCATGTCGCAAAGCGCGGTGTCGGTGCTTTTAAGGAATGCGCAAAGTGCGCCTTGAGCAGTCAGCAGCGCGTTCCTTGTCTGATACGCCTCGTTCTGCATCAGGTCGGAATACCGTGTAGTTTCACCGAACAGCATCTTTGCCTCCGCGTCGCAGCCGCCGAGTATGTAAACGCTGTCGGGATATTCGCTTACTATGTCTTTCAGATACATAGGACTCTGCGCAAACGGCGCTTTTATTGACCCGTCCTCGTTTTTATATGGTATCGGAAGGAAAACATAATCCGGCTTCGACAGCGCGTCTCTGTTTATCCCCTGCCTGTCAAATCCGGCCATATAAACATTGTAGCCTCTCTGTTCGAGCATTTTTGCAAGCACTATCTGCCGCATATCGCCGCCGGCTACCAATATGCTGTACATCAAAGTTGCCCCCAATCTACACCCCGGTAAGCCTTGCGTCTTGCCGGGGACCCCGTATCCGCACCCCCGCAAGCCACACGTCTTGCCGGGGACCCCGCTATCATCGCCCCAAAAAGAATTATTCTTTATTGGGGCCCCGG
>JAEZIZ010000138.1 GCA_023415915.1 Bacillota bacterium
ATGGAGAGATGGATTACCCCCATTATCCTCATATTTGAATCGAGCTTTATATCTACTTCTTTCGGTTTTTCAAATGAAAAACCCCGTTTTTCGTTTATTGAAAACAGGGTTTATCGACAGTCTGAGCGCCCCAATTTGGCGCGCTATACTCAGCGCTTACTCAAATGTGTATATTTTGTGGATTAAAAAAACGCTAAAAAAGTGAGCTTATCAATTGAAGTTTTAAATAATGAAAGACTTTTTAAGATGAAAATGCGGTTTTAATTAAAACTTACCCTTCTTGCCAGCATGAAATTCCTGTCGTAATAGCCTGCGAGAGAGCTTATCTTAACTTTACCGTCGCTTGAGCTTGCGTTGATGAACTCGCCGTCGCTCAAATATATGCCGGTATGAGAAATGCGATCGCTGCCGTCGGACTTGAAGAATAAAAGGTCCCCGGGCTGCAGCGCCTTTTTATTCGATATCTTTATCCAGCTGTCCACGCCGGAAAAGCCGCTCGCGCTGTGCCTTGCCGTAGATATGCCCATGTATTTGAGCACGTAATACACAAGCCCCGAACAATCGAAAGCCGCCGGGCCTTCTGAGGAATAGGAATACTTTTTGCCGAGCTGCTGTTTTGCAAAATTCAGCATCCTGTCTACGGGTTCTTCAGACTTTTCGGCGGAAGGCTTGCCAGCCACCCTGTCTTTACCGTCCCATGGCGCGGCGGAACTTGAAAAAAGAAGCGACCGGGTGTTCTTGCCCGCCTTGGCGTCCACGGCAATGCCGCTCTGCGCCTGAAACTCCATTAACGCCTCTTCCGTTACCGGCCCGAAATATCCCGTTATGCTGCCGAAAGTGTAATATCCCAGTTCAAAAAGACGCTTCTGCAGCGCCGAAACGTCGTCGCCCTTATCGCCCGGGTAAATGCAGAAGTATTTCGCGTCTTCCGAGAAAAGAAGCGAACAGGTCTTTTTGTCGGCCACGCCCGTCTCTTTGAGGCCGTTAGTGCGCTGAAACCTCGCGAGTGCATACTCGGTAACCGGCCCGTAAAATCCCGTTATGCTGGGATATTCGTAATATTCAAGCTCTTTAAGGCGCTGCTGTATTCTTGCCACTTCATCGCCTCTGTCGCCAGGCCCCACTTCGCTTACCTTGTTCTGCGTGACAAGCCTGTCGGGAGGCAGTGAAAAGCCTTTGCCCATAAGCGAAGAAAGCGTCTTGGGGCCCGCCTTGCCGTCAACCGTGAGTCCTTTGTCTCTCTGATAGTCCATTACGGCGCGCTGCGTAACCGTGCCAAAATAACCGGTCGCTTTGCCGGTCATATATCCAAGCTCCAGAAGCCTTTCCTGAAGCTGCTCAACATATTCGTCCTGATCGCCAAGTTTAAGTATCTCGTATCTATCGGTAGCTAACGCGCTGGCAGGAAAAATAATCAGCGCAACAAGGATCGACAGAAAGCACGTTACCAGCCTTTTGCTCATAGCAGCCCCTTTTTACAGTATGGTTCAAGTATAAACCTTACTTTGGCATGTTATCAATTTGTATACATACCCA
This sequence comes from Bacillota bacterium, assembly GCA_023415915.1. Lineage (GTDB taxonomy): Bacteria > Bacillota > Clostridia > Christensenellales > SZUA-584 > DTFZ01. The sequence continues at coordinate 1,537 of JAEZIZ010000138.1, forward strand.
AAAAGCGCCGAAATGAATAATCTGTTTAGTTTATTACAGAAATATTAAATTAATATTAATGTTTATAGGTTTATGTCCGTTTTTCTTGAGTTTTCGTTAGTATTGCGTACAAAAAAGTATAAAAACGTAATGGCCGGCTGTTTTAACCCGTATAAAGCCTGGATTAGCCGCATAGGTAGAGTAAGCAGCAGGCTATGTGTTTTTTGGCGAATTATAGGGTATTATGGCGGTTATGCACGCTCAAACGCAACGTTATCCACTGAATTGTCCACGTTATCCACAAGACATGCCCGCATGAGTCATATTATTTGCTCATATATAAGCACAGGTCTGGCCGCCGAGTCCGCTATCGTAATACAATTCGATATATCGCGCTTTGCCTGCTCCAGCTTATCCTTATCGTTTGCGTGCACCTCGCATAACTCGTCGCCCCTGCTTACGCGGTCGCCTATGCGCTTCTTCATTATAAACCCTACGGACAAATCGATGCTGTCGTCCTTTTTGATACGTCCGGCGCCCAGCAGACTGGCGGCAGTGCCTAGCCCCCGGCAATCCACTTCGCTTAAATATCCGTCTTTGTCGGCGTACACATGATCAACAAGCGCCGCGCGAGGCAGCAGCGATACGTCGCGCACTACTTCGGCGTCGCCTCCTTGCGCGCTTATTATCTCGCCGAGCTTATCAAGCGCTCTGCCCGAAGAGAGCGCGTCTTCAAGCATTTTTTGCGCAGCGGTTTCGTCTTCTGCAATCCCTGAGAGCCTTAGCATGCCTGAAGCGAGCGCCATCGCAACCGTTAAAAGGTCGCCCTTGTATTTTCCCTGAAGTATCTCTATTGCTTCTTTGACTTCAAGAGCATTTCCCACGGCATTGCCGAGAGGCTGGCTCATATCGGTAATGAGCGCCGCGGTGTTTCTGCCCGAGCGCTTTCCTATTGCGACCATCTTTTCTGCGAGCGCCTTTGAACCCTCAAAGCTGCCCATAAAAGCGCCGCTGCCCGTCTTAACGTCCAGCATTATTATATTCGCGCCCGAAGCTATCTTCTTGCTCATTATGCTGCTCGCAATAAGAGGTATGCTCTCTACCGTAGCCGTTACGTCGCGCAGCGAGTACAGCATCTTATCGGCGGGGCAGAGCTTCATCGTCTGTCCCATAACCGCCGCGCCCGCAGAGTTTATCTGTTTTAAAAACGCTTCCATAGTAAGCGATATGTTCATGCCGGGTATAGACTCAAGCTTATCCAGCGTGCCGCCGGTGTGCCCGAGCCCGCGGCCAGACATCTTGGCGACTTTGAGCCCGCAAGCAGCGACGAGAGGAACTACTATGAGCGTAGTGGTATCCGCGACTCCGCCCGTGGAGTGCTTGTCGGCCACGGTCCCCAAAGACGAGAGGTCCGCGGTATCGCCCGAACGCGCCATCGCATCGGTAAGATAAAACGTCTCCTCGTCGTCCATGCCGCGAAAATATATGGCCATCATGAATGCCGACGCCTGATAGTCGGGAATATTGCCGTTGACATAGCCGGATATAAAGAATTCTATCTCTTCGCGCGAGAGCCGTCCTCCGTTGCGTTTTTTAAGTATAACGTCATACATCCGCATGGAGCGCACCTCCTGAAAAATATGTTTTTAGCTACAGCAGAAATATATACCACAAAGCGGCACGCGTCAAATAATACGCCAAAAAAACCCCGGGAAGGTTGCAGTTGTGCTGACGGGCAAGTATAATGGCGGTAGTAGAACGATTGGAGGATTGTTATGGAATTCACCAAGATGCATGGGCTTGGAAACGACTTTCTGATATTCGAGGACGACGACACGGACAGGGACTGGAACGCTCTGGCAAAGCAGCTTTGCCAAAGGGGCTTGTCCGTCGGCGCGGACGGAATACTCGTAGTGCTTCCTTCCGAGGTGGCCGACCTTAAAATGCGCATAATAAACGCGGACGGCAGCGAGGCGGAAATGTGCGGCAACGGGATACGCTGTTTTGCCAAGTATGTATATGAAAAAGGAATAGCCTGCAAGACCAACCTTTCCGTAGAAACGCTTGCGGGGATCATGCACCCGAGTCTTTATGTGCAGGACGGCGTCGTTACGGGCGTAAGGGTGGATATGGGCAAGCCGTCGTTTGAGCGCTCCGAGATACCGATGAAGGGCGAAGGCAGCCCGTTTGATGTGGATATCGTCGCCGCGGGCCAAAACGTTACCGTTTCGTCGGTGCTTATGGGAGTGCCGCATACGGTAGTGCTGGTTGACGATACGGAAGCGATAGATTTTGATACTCTCGGCCCCGCGATAGAAAGGCACGAGATTTTCCCCAGGAAAACTAATGTCGACTTCGTGCAGATACTGGACAGGCAGAATATAAAGAACCGCGTTTGGGAGCGCGGGGCAGGCCCGACGCTGGCGTGCGGCACGGGCGCGAGCGGCAGCGTGGCGCTGCTGCATAAAAAAGGCCTCGTCGACGCGAAGTGCAAGGTGCACTTAAAGGGCGGCGAGATGCTAATTGAGTGCCTCGAGGACGGACGGGTTATGATGACGGGGCCGGCGGCCTGCGTGTATACTGCAAAGCTCTGCGTATGAAAGGCCTGCCCGAAAGTGTACTTAAGCTTTCAAATATATTTGCCGCCAACGGGTACAAGCTGTACCTTGTAGGCGGATACGTGAGAAATATGGCTCTTTCTCTTTCGGGAGGAGACTTCGATGTTTGTTCGCGCGCGCTGCCCGAGGCGGCCGCGCTTTTTTTACGCGCCGAAGGGCTTACCGTAATAGAAAAAGCGCCAGAATTGGGTACGATAGAGGTGCATATAACGCAGGGCGGAAATAAGTATGTTTTCGAGCATACCACGTTCCGCAGGGATTTTTACCCGCCGGGCGGCGAGCATAGGCCAAAAAGCGTCGAGTTCACAAGCAATATGAGAGAGGACGCGGCGCGCCGCGATTTTACGGTGAACGCGCTTTACCTAGACCTCGAAACGGGGGAAACGGTGGACCCCACCGGGCGCGGGCTTGCGGACGCAAGGCAAAGGGTAATACGCGCCGCCGCCGAAGACCCTGATATAACGATACGCGACGACGGACTTAGAATAATGCGGATGGCGCGCTTCGCCGCCGAGCTGGGGTTTTCGGTAAGCGAGGACCTTATGGCGGCAGCCAAAGCAAGGGCGGGCCTTCTTGCCGATATCTCCGCCGAGCGCAAGAGGGACGAGCTAAAAAAGATACTGCTTGCCGACGTTAAGTATAAAACGCTGAATAATGAAGATGCTCCAGAAAAAGGACTTCGGATACTGCGCGAAGCGGGCGCGATACCTTTTATACTGCCTCGCCTTTGGGAAGGCGACGGCGTCGCTCAGTCAGAAAAATATCATAAATACGACGTGCTGGGACACGGCATACACGCGTGCGCGTGCGCGCCTGCTGTTTTAGAGCTGCGACTCGCCGCTTTGCTGCACGATATAGGAAAGCCCGCTGCACTGCGTACGGGCGGCAATATGTACCGGCACGAGATAATAGGCGAGACGCTGGCGGCAGAAGAGCTTAAGCGCCTGCGGTTTGAGAACAGCATAAAGGCAGTTGTGCCGCCGCTCGTGCGAAACCATATGTTCGACCTGGAAGGCAGGGCAAAGCCAAAGGCTATACGCCGCCGCGCGATAAAGATGGGCAAAAGCCTTTTCCCGCTGCTTATAGAGCTGCGAAGGGCGGACTTTTGGGGCTCGGGGCTGCACGAAGGTCCAATAAAATCCGCCGACAGCTGGCAAAAAGAATATGAACGGATGATAAAAACGAACGTGCCGTGGAGCGTTAAAGAGCTCAATATTTCCGGCGGCGATATTATGGAGCTTTTGAAAATACCGCCCTCTCCTGTCGTAGGCAAAATACTCGATATGCTATGGCGCGAATGCGTCGCCCGCCCGGAATACAACACATCGCAAAAGCTTAAAAGCCTTGCTCAAAAGCATTCCGACCTGTTACCGTAATATTACATATATTTCGTAAATATTAATTTTTACTTGTAATGTGAAAATAACCGTAGTATTATAACCGTACAACACTTGTTTGTGTTGAAAAAACATAACATGTGCTGCGGCGCACTGTTGGAGGTGGTAACATGAACAGGCGCAGCATGCTACGGCGGTTCAGGAACGGCAGGGATTTAGGTTCGTATATCAGCGTCAGCTTTCAGATAACAGGGCACACCGAACTCGGCAGGGAAAAGATCTTTTTTGAGACAGACATACATTATGTCGATATAGGCGAAGGCGAACCGTTGCTGCTGGTGCACGGCATTGGCCAGTCGCTATATACGTGGCGCAGAAACGTTGATTACTTTATAAGCGAAGGTTACAGGGTCATAGCTATTGACCTTGCGGGTTTCGGTTACAGCGGACATCCCAATATATACTACACCGCCGAAGAATATGCATTGATATTAAAAGCGTTTTTAGACGCGCTGAATATAAAAAGGGCGCATATCGCGGCCTGCTCTACGGGCTGCGCTATTGCCGTATGCTTCGCGGCGGCTTATTCGGAGCGCGTAGGAAAATTAGTGCTCGTTTCGCCGGGCTCGCCCAACCCGGGTTACCCGCTTGGCTTAAGGCTGCTCGCCACATCGCTCGGCGGCGCGGCTTTTAAACTGTATTTCAGCGAATCTTCATTGCGAAGCGTATTGCAGCGCGCGTACTTTGACGCCACGCAGATGACGAAAGAGGTAGTGGAAGGCTATTATGCGCCGCTGCGCAGCAAAGAGGCGCGGGAGACGCTGATTTCCTGCATGAAGCATTTTAATGACGAGTACGCGCTGTCGCTGCTTAAAAGCGTAAAGAGTGAAACGCTTGTTTTCTCGGGTACGGAAGACAGGATTCACGATATAAGCTCCGCGCGGGCGTATGCCGGAATACCCGGCTCAAAGCATATACGAATTAGAAACTGCGGCCATCTCGTGCACGAAGAGAAATATTCCAAGTTCAACGTCGAGTCGGGAGAGTTCCTAAAAGCCCGGGATGAGGAGGAGATACCGGTACTGAGCAGAAGATACCGGCGGGAGTTGGTTGATTATTAACAGATTTTTGATATAATTAATTATGGTAATGATAATACCGCTTTGTTTGAGCTGAATTAAAGCCCGCAAACCTGCGTTTCAGTATAAAACACCACTTGGAGGTTAATCCGGTGATTTCAAGAAGAAGGTTCAGAAGAAGGAGCAGCTTAAGAGGCAAAGGGCGCAGAAGGTCTCTATTGCGCGATTACGGCCCTATACTTAAGATAGGGGGGCTGGCGCTGTTGGCCATAGGCGTGCTCGCGGTGCTTATAATCTTCGTTATAGTGCCGCTGTTTGCCGGCAAAAAGCCCGAGCCGACTCCCGAAGTGTCGCTTACGCCCACACCCAGCCCTACGCCCATAATTACAGGCAGCATATCAGATAAAGCCGCGCAGCTTCAGATAACTCCAAAGTCTATAAACGATCCGTTTGTATACGGAACGGAAGTAGTGTTCTCGACGGGGAACGAAGCGGAAACGGCTCCCGAAATAAACAAACTGGTTATATTTGATATGACGTCGGGGCAGTTAACAGAGGTTCCGGGCATCACAAAAAAGAACGACAGCTTGTTTGAGCCCAAGATGAACGATAAATACATCGTTTTTCTCGATTGCAAGATGGAGAACGGCGGCGCGATTTGCGGATACGACCGGGCGGGGGGCACGCAGTTTGTAATAAGGGAGTATCTCTTCGGCAAACCTAAGGTTACTCTTTCAGGCAACTACGCGTTGTGGATGCAGCAGACGGGTTCTGGCACGGACAAGCTGTACCTTTATAACCTCGAAACAAAAGAGGTAGTGACTATAGAGGAGTTTATAAACACTCCGTTCTCGATAAGCGCTCCGTATATGTCCGACGAGGCGATAATATACGTACAGCCCGAAGGCGAGAGCCAGATACTGAAAGGTTCGTCGGCGTCGCTTAACGCGCAGTTAAGCATAATTCCTCTTGCTGATAACGGTGACACGCAGCGCGCGACGTATTTGCCCGGCATGAACGTATATAACCCGATGATTGACGGCGACGACATAGTGTTTTTGAACGGCGCAGGCGATGAAAACAGCTCGCTGATTCACATGAAAAGACAAGGAGACAGCCTGTCTCAGCCCGTCGAGATAGCCAAGGACGTACTGAATTTCCATATAGGCGACGGGTTCGTCGCGTACACTAAGGACGAAGTGATACACATCTATTACTTCAAGGACGGTTCGACAGGTACGCTGTCGGGCGACACGACGAAGGCCGTGCTGATAGGAGTAAACGGCAAGGACGTGCTGTGGTATGACACGACGGACAGCGCCAGCGACGCGGGCGACGTGGTATGGCACATAAAGGTGCCGTAATAATAAGAGGAAAAAACAAAGATAAACAAAACCGGCTCAAAGAGCCGGTTTTTTGTCGCTTTCAGCAACGCTTTCTCTGTCGCGTTAGACAAAAAATAACAACAGAAGTAAACAATGACATACAACTTATAAATTGCGCGGGCTGTTAGCCCCGAAAGCATCGCTAAGGGGTCAGGCGCGGGTGTAAGAGGGAAGCAGGTAAGAGGCGTGTTCTTTTATATAGCGTATCGCCGCGTCGAATATGAGCCTATGGCCCTCTTCGTTGGGATGTATGCCGTCCGAGCATATGTATTGCGCAAAATCCCTGCGCTTTAAGAATTCGCGCCTTATGTCTATGCAGCCTATGTTGCGTTCGCGGGCGATATACTGCACGCAGTTGGAATACCGCTCGTGCCACCAGTATATGTGCCATACGTCCTTGAGCCACTTTAGTATGTTCAAGCCCTTTTCCCGGTCGTTGTTTGTAAACCATTTAAAGTAACTGTCCGCATAAAGCGGAGGCAGCGTAGTCACAACGGCCTTCTTACCATTGCCCTTTATGTAATCTATCATTGAACCCAATACTTTCTCAAAAACGTCAAGCGGCGTTTTGGGTATATGGTCAACGCTAGGGTTCTTTGCTATCTCGTCCCATGCAAAATCGCAGTCGTTGCCTCCGAACTCCAGCACTACAATATCCGGATCTATCTTGTCGAATTTGCTCTTAAGCTGTTTTTGCCCCTGCAGTATTGTAGAGCCGAAACGCGACGCGTTGTACATTTCAGCGTTAAGATTTTTGGCGAGCAGGTTAAAAAAGCAGCCGTCAATAAGCTTATACCTTTTCTTATTCTCATCCAGCGTTACGCCCTTAGATAGCGAATCGCCCACTACGAGTATCTTTTCCATACAGCCACTTCCTTTAAGTCCGTTATATCTAGCATTGCACAACGGCGCCGTTTTTAAACTACTGGGTATGCGCAAATTTAAAGTTGATATATGATGTGATAATATCATCCAGGCGTTTACAAAACAACGTTCCAAATATAAACTATATGTGAATTTTGGGGCAACTTTATATCTTTCAAATATTTATCTTTTGTTTTATAATGAAAATTGACAATATTACTATTGGGGGTACACATGGCAAAAATCATAGCCATTGCTAATCAGAAGGGCGGCGTGGGCAAGACTACGACTGCCGTAAACTTAAGCGCCTGCATCGCAGAAAAAGGAAGAAAAGTACTGCTTATTGACGTTGACCCGCAGGGCAACTCGACAAGCGGACTTGGCATAGACAAGCACACGCTGAAAACGTCGTCTTACGATATTTTAATCAACGGCGTAAGCCCGCGGCAGGCGATAGTCCATACGATGGTGGATACGCTCGACGTTATACCCGCCAATATAGATCTCGTAGGCGCCGAGGTAGAGCTTGTAGCGAGGATGGCGCGCGAGCAGATACTGAAGAAGGCGCTTAAAGAAATAAAGGACGATTACGATTATATATTTATGGACTGCCCGCCGTCGCTTGGGCTTATTACAGTGAATGCGCTTACCGCAGCGGACAAGATACTTGTGCCTATACAGTGCGAATATTACGCGCTCGAGGGCTTATCGCAACTTATTAACACCATTAAGCTTGTTAAAACGAACTTAAACCCCGGCCTTGAGGTTGAGGGCGTAGTACTTACGATGTTCGACGGCCGCACCAATCTCTCCATACAGGTCGTGGATGAAGTGAAGAAGTATTTCAAAAACAAGGTGTACAGGACGATAATACCCCGCAACGTGCGGCTGGGAGAAGCGCCGAGCTTCGGATTGCCCGTGATAAAATACGACGCGGCATGTCTCGGAGCGCAGTGCTATAACGAGCTCGCGAGCGAGGTAATAGAATACAACGAAGGAGAGAGCGTATGAAACAGCAGAGACTGGGAAAGGGCCTCGGCGCGCTTATCGGAGAAGAAACGCAGCCCGCCTCCGCGGGAGACAGCGTTCTGGAACTGAGTGTATACGAAATTGACCCCAACATGAACCAGCCGAGAAAGAAGTTTGACGACCAAAGCCTTAACGAACTCGCGCAGTCCATAAAAACATACGGCATTGTGCAGCCGATAATAGTACAGCGCAACGGGGAGCGGTACATGATAATCGCGGGCGAGCGCCGTTACCGCGCGGCCAGGCTCGCCGGGCTGGAGACAGTGCCCGCCGTCGTAAAGGAGTATTCCCGTCAGGCGTTCATGGAGGTATCGCTGGTCGAAAACCTGCAGAGAGAGGATCTTAACCCCATTGAAGAAGCGGAAGCTATGCGCATGCTGATGGACGAATACAAATTAAAGCAGGAGGATCTCTCCGAGCGGCTCGGCATGTCGAGGAGCGCGATAGCAAACACTTTAAGGCTGCTGTCGCTGCCTGCCGACGTAAGAGAACTCGTAATATCCGGCGAGATAACAAGCGGCCACGCGCGCTGCCTTGTAGTGATTCCAAGCGACGAAGAAAAAACAAGGATAGCAAAAAAGATAGTGGAGCTCGGGCTTTCGGTGCGCGCCACCGAAGAGCTGATTAAGAACCTGGATACTAAAGCGCAGCGCAAGCCAAAGGCACAAAAGCGGAGCATACCCGAAATAGAATCCGCGCAGAGCGCTCTTTCCTCAGCGCTGGGTACAAAGGTACAGATAACGGGGGATATGCGCCGCGGTAAGATAGTGCTCTCCTATTACAATCAGGAACAGCTTCAGAGCCTTTACGATTTTCTTATTTCCAGCAAGTAAATAATTGTTTCACGTGAAACAAGTCATACGAACTTTAAGTTGTATCAGCCTTTGCAAAAACTCGCAAAGGCTTTGTTTATAGTTTTTGAAAGAATGCCGATTGAAGATTCCCGAGGAAATATCGTATGTTTCACATAAATTCAAAAAATGTTTCACGTGAAACAATATATTGTGCATGAAGAGAAAAGGCTATACTATACCTCTTATAAGGCTAATCAGGAAGTTGTTATTTAAAAAGAACATGCCCAAAGAAGAGCTCTGGAAGTACTCTGTTATTTTGTCCACTGGCATAACAAGGAACAAAACAGGTACTATAGTCACTATAACAAAGCATATGTATATACCCCGCGTTGCTCCGAACAGCGCGCCTGTTGTTCTGTCGTAGCGCTTAAGCTCCGGAAACTGCACCGTATAGTTCACGGCGCCCAGCACGAACGCGAAAAGTATCCTTGCTATAACGAACACGAGTAAAAAGGAAAGTATGTTTAATGTGGTGCATACTATCGTCATGTTGAAGTACTCGCCTATAGTCGTAAGGCCCTGGGATTGGAACGCCTGCGTCTGCACGTTTTGAAGAACGAGGGTTCTGAACGGTTCGGACGCCGTAGAGGTCGAAACGATTTCGTTAAGCTTATCGGGCGAAAGGCCGCTTACGAGTAGCGAGACGTGCTCGAAGTTTGTAATCTTTTCCGCGCCTTCGGTGTAGTAGGTCAGAAACTTAAAAAGCGAAGGGCTTGCCTTTACCGCAGCCGATACCGCGGGATAGAATATGTATGACGTCAACGTTGAAAGAAACAGCGCGCCAAGGCTCAGCGCGGAATGAAGGAAGCCTCTGTATATGCCTTCAAAGACCGCGATAAGTATCAATATAATCAGCAGTACGTTTACAAGGTTCACCAGGCTCCTCCAAAGATTAAGACAGCGGCAAGAGGTAAACAGTCTCGCCAGCAGTTAAGAACACATAACTGCCAAATGCCCTTTTCGCACCGTCTATAGCCAGCGGAAGCGCATAGCTGCGCGAATATTTGCCGTCACTAGTATAAACGAAAATATTGTTTGTTGCAAAGCAATATATTTTTTCTCCCATGTGCATTATTTTAAACACGCCGGGAGGAAGGTTTATCTTTGTCTCGCCGCCCGACGCTTTGATGACGCGGGCGATATCGTAAGTGCTGCCGGCATTGCCCGGTACGTATACAAACTTGGGGTCTTTGTCGCTGCAGATATCTTCTAAAACCCAGCCGTAAACGAGCACCTCGGTAGGGGTGGAATTTAGCGATGAATATCTTGCAAGACTGTTCGTGCCCAGCGTGAACACGGAATCTTCGCTGAAATATACGTTCTCAACCAGCTGGTCCTTTAATTCTTTTATGCCCGTCATTGCCTGCGTTTCCGGCCTGTACGTAGATATTCTTGAAAGCGGCGCTGAACCCGATACGTCGAGCTCGAGTATATAAAGCTGGTCTCCGGCGTAATCGAACCCGTAGTCTAGCATGTACTTGCCCGTTATATCTATCTGATAAAGGCTGCTGCCGGAAAGATCGAATATCACGATATACGAAAGCGTCTTGTCGGTAAGCGTCTGGCTGGCGCATACGGCCACCTTGTTTTTAGCGAGCCGCACAGACTGTATGGTGCCGTCAATACGCGCTGAAAAAAGATTTTCCCCCTTGGCGCTAATAACGGTCATAACGTCCGTGCCCGAAGCAGCTGCAAGCGTGTCGCCCGAAGTGAATTTCCACTCGCCCGCGTCAAGCTGTACCTTCCATAAGTCTTTATTGGACGCGTCGACGCATGTCAGCAGCCCGTTTTTCGCATATACGGTGTTGCCGCCCACAGTGAAGTATGTATCAGCGCTGCTAAAAGGCATCTGCACGAGAGTATCCTTTATCTCTTTTCCCCTTGTAAGAATCATAACCGTACCCGTTATGAAAACTACGACAACGACGAGTATTATTGATAAAAACAAAACGGTCCGTCTTGGGATCCGCTTTTTTGTTTTCGCGTTTAAGTACACACTGCACCTCAACCCTATTGATAAGACCCTTTAGCGTCGATTTATAATAATATATTATATCATAACTATGCCGTGTTTTGTGGCTGATGCGAAAAAAGTTAACAAATTGTGGGCTTTTCCGAACAGAAAACCTTAAGCGCGCGGGGCTTTAATGTAAACGTAACGGGAGTCTCGCCTGAGATCTCGCCGTCGATATCCAGCGCCTGCTTTGTTTTGCAGTTTATCGTTATTTCGCGGCATTTATGCTGCTCTGCTACGGATATCTTATCGAGCCTGCCTTTTTTAAGTTTGGGCAGCTCAACAAGTATGCGCGGCCGTGCAATCCTGTTTATTATAATTACGTTAAAAAGCCCGTCCTCGACGTCGGAATCGGGCGATATCCGAAGCCCGCCGCCGAAGCATGTTCCGTTGGCTATGGCTATCAGCAGCACAGACCTTTTTATATGCTGTCCGTCCATTGTAATGTCTATGTCAATGCTCTTATATCCTAATAGCGACATTACTATACCAAGCAAATATGCAACGCCGCCCGTAAACACCCTGCGAACTCTGTTTGTGTTTTTCAGCACGCATACGTCAAAGCCGGTACCCGCAACGTTTATGAAGCTTTTGCCGTTGCTCATCAGCCCTATGTCCATGCTTCGCGAATGGCCGGCGAGTATAACGTTCATCGCTTCGGCCGGATCGGAACTCACTCCAATAGCGTCGCGGTAATCGTTGCCCGTACCTGCGGGTATCACGCCCATTATCTCGCCAGTATCTTGCAGGCCGCAGGCGATCTCGTGCAGCGTGCCGTCGCCGCCCACGCTTATTATGCCCTCGTAGCCTTTGCCTACGGCTTCACTTGCGAGAGCTGTGGCGTGTTCTTTGTATTCCGTTGTTTTAATGATGTATTCCTTTCGGTTTTCTTTTAATATCCGTTCTACGTTTTCGAGCGCCTTGCGCGAACGCCCCGCTCCCGCGGCAGGATTGAATATCAGGTAATACATACCCACCCCTTAAAACAAAAGATAAATATACGAATTTTATAAATCTGAACAAAATTATTCTACTAAAAAGCGTACTATTTGTACAGGATAAGTTATTGTGACTTTGATACATAACCATGTGCTGATATGATATATAATATTTAAAAAGTAAACTGGAGCGGTATTATGCAGGGGATAGAAATAGGAGGAGTGCTGCTGGCGGGCGCGTTGTCGTTCTTTACGCCGTGCATATTGCCCGTCATTCCCGTGTTTATCTCAACGCTGCTGGGCAGTGCGGGACAGGGAAAAGAGCTTAGGCTGGGCAGGGTGCGCGTATATTTAAGGCCGCTTGGCAACGTAGCGCTTTTCGTGCTGGGGCTCTCGGTAAGCTTTATGACACTCGGCCTCGCTTTCGGCGCGCTGGGCAGGGTGATAAATTCTAAGGTGTTCATTACCGTCTGCGGCGTTATCGTTATACTGCTGGGCATATATCAGACGGGACTTGTCAAAATACCGTTTCTGATGCGCGAAAAGAAGCTGGAAACGAGGCGCGGAAGCGGTTTTTTAGGCTCGTTTTTATTGGGCTTTACATTCAGCTTCGGCTGGACGCCTTGCGTGGGGCCTATACTCGCTTCCGTGCTGGCGCTCACCGCGAGCAGGGGAGGGGCAGTCACCGGAATGCTTTATATGGCGGTGTATTCGCTGGGGCTGCTAATACCGTTTCTTGTGTTTACGGTTTTTTCGCAGCTGCTGACAAACAGCATAAAAGGCATATACAAGCACCTGCGCGTTATAAAAATAGTCGGCGGCGTAATCATAATAATAATGGGCGTGTTTTTGCTCACAGACAGCCTGTATCTGTTCTCGGGCGTCGCGCGGTAAGGAGGAGCATATGAAAAGAACTTTATTGATAATACTCTCTGTTATGCTTGTTTTGGCGCTGGCGGCATGCTCGGACTCTCGGCCGCCCAGCAGTACTGCAAGCGCGCCGCCCGAAAGCGCCGCTGCCAGCTCTCAGACAGCAGCTCCGCATAATACGGAAAGCACGCAGACTCAATCGCCCGCATACAGCTTTGAATTTGAGGATGTAAACGGAAAACTGCACAGACTGTCGGACTATGCGGGAAAACCCGTATTCCTTGAGATATGGGGCACATGGTGCGGCGTATGCGTTTCGTCGCTGCCCGATCTTGACAAGTTCGCCGGAGAGCCTCACGACTTTGCGGTATTAAGCGTAGTTTCGCCCGGAGCGTCAGGCGAGTTGAGCAAGGAGGACTTCATTGAGTGGTACAATCAGCAGGAGCTTGAGAACCTTACTGTGCTCATAGACGAGGACTGGCAGATAATAAGCGATTTTGGCGTAAACGCATACCCCAGCCAGATAATATTCGATGCGAACGGCGCGGTCGTTACGGGGTTTGCGGGGCTTTTGCCTAAGGATTTTATAGTGGAAATAATGGATGAAGTAGCGAAAGGTACGTATGGCGGATAGCGGCAATTAATGTGTTGACTCATGCGGTATTATCTGCTAGTATGATGTAGGACAAAAGCGGGGTTTGCCCCTGCTTTTTTAGTTCGGGGTTCCCAAAAAGCCGTGAGGCTTTTTGGGATAAAAATCTTAAAGAGGAAACCGGGGTTTAACGGCGCAACCACAGGCGATGTGCGTTAAGCCCATGTGATGTAAGGAGAAAAGCGATGCCTGGTGTATCAGTATTTGGCGCTCAGTGGGGAGACGAAGGTAAAGGAAGGTTCGTCGATTTTCTTGCGCGCGAGGCCGACGTTATAATAAGGTACCAGGGAGGCAATAACGCGGGGCATACCATAATAGTGGGCGACGTTGTGTATAAGCTCCACCTTATACCTTCCGGTCTGCTGTACGACTCTAAGCCGTGCGTAATAGGCAACGGCGTTGTCATAGACCCGGGCGCTCTGCTTGAAGAGATGGACGAAGTCGAATCAAAAGGAGCAAGCCTTAAGAACCTTATGATATCCGACAGAGCGCATATGGTGATGCCGTACCACAACCTGCTTGACAGCTTGAGCGAAGAGGGCGCGGGCGACGCTATGATAGGCACGACGAAGCGCGGCATCGGCCCTTGTTACTCGGACAAATCCGCGAGGCTGGGCCTCAGGATGTGCGATCTTCTTTCCGACAACTTCGCCGGAAAGCTTAAGTGCATACTCGAGCAGAAAAACGAGCTTATTTCGAAGATTTATAATAAAGAACCGCTTGATTTTAATGAAATACTTAAAAAGTTTTCAGGATATAAGGAAAGGCTTGCGCCTTATGTATGCGACACGTCCGCCGTATGCTACGACTACTACAAGCAGGGGAAAAAACTGCTGTTTGAGGGCGCGCAGGGAATGCTTCTCGACATTGACTTCGGAACATATCCGTTTGTCACGTCGTCGCACCCCACCACGGGTGGCATAAGCATAGGCACCGGCCTTCCGCCGCAGGCGATAACGGAAGCGGTAGGCGTAGTAAAGGCGTACACCACGCGCGTCGGCAAGGGGCCGTTTGTTACCGAGCTGTTTGACGAAACAGGCGACTATATACGCGAACGGGGCCATGAGTACGGCACGACTACGGGCAGGCCGCGCCGCTGCGGATGGCTCGACCTTGTCATCGTAGGGTTCGCGGTGCGCATAAACGGCATAACGTCCATAGCGCTCTCGCGCATGGATACTTTAGGCGGACTTGACGCAGTAAAGGTGTGCACGGGATACGATATCGACGGCCGTATAACCAAAAACTATCCTGCGTCGCTCGACGATATTGCCAAGGCAAAGCCCGTTTATGCAGAGATGTCCGGATGGAGCGGAGATATATCCCACGTGCGCAGGTTTGAGGACCTTCCAAAAGCGGCGAGGGATTACGTTGAGTTCATAGAGAGCGAGACGGGCGTAAAAGTAGGCATGATAGGCGTGGGCGCCGAGAGGACGCAATGCATCGTGCGGCAGGAGTATTTCGTTTAAACTGCAGTATTCAGCCAGAAAAGCGAGCTGCAATAAAGATACACAATTGTAAAAAATAATTTGTAGAAAACGCCGCGCTTTTTGGGTACAATATTAGTACAATAAAATAAGTTTATAAGTTTGCCGTGCCAGACGGGGAGCCAGCGGTGCCCTGAACCTGCAATCCGCTATAGCAGGGTTTGATCCCCGGTTTGAGGCATAGCGTTGTAAGGTATGGAAACGGTAAGGGGCGTTGAAGAGTGG
>JAEZIZ010000140.1 GCA_023415915.1 Bacillota bacterium
AAGGAGGACAGAACATGAAAGCAACAGGTATAGTGAGAAGAATAGACGAGCTTGGCAGGATCGTCATACCAAAAGAAATACGGCGGACGCTGCGTATACGCGAGGGCGATCCGCTGGAGATATATACCGACAGAGAGGGCGGGATAATACTGAAAAAGTATTCGCCCATTGGCGAACTTGCCGCATTTGCGCTTGATTTTGCAGAAGCGCTGTCTTCCACTCTTGGCCTCACTACCGTCATCTGTGACAGAGACACCGTGCTTGCAGCCGGCGGCGAATACAAAAGGGATTACTATGAACGTCCGGTGAGCAGCGCTCTTGAGGACTCGATGAACTCGCGAGCCGTCGTTAAAAAGGAAGGCGCGGGTACTATCCCTCTTGTCAGCGGGGAAGACCAGTCGCTTACCACGTCGCAGGTGATAGCCCCTATATCGATGGACGGCCAGCCTATAGGCGCAATCGCGGTGATTTCACGCAACGGCGCGGTAATAGGCGAAGCCGAACAGAAAGCCGCGGAAGCCGCGGCGGCGTTTTTGGGGAGGCAGATGGAACAATAACCAAAGTATAAACAGCCGCCCGTTGCCAACCGTAAACCTTTCAGTTCAAGGGTTTTCGATTATTTGGCGGCGGGTTGATTTTTTTTATTGCTGATTGTAGAATTGATAAAACTATATATTTTGGAGGCCGACTTTTGAGCACACTTGCGGAGAAGATAATAAGGAACCACTTAAAATCGGGGAACATGACGGCGGGAGAAGAGATTTCCATAGGCATAGACTATACGCTTACTCAGGATTCCACAGGCACGATGGCATACCTGCAGTTTGAGGCGATGGGCGTGCCCCGCGTCAAAACCAAAAAATCGCTCGCATACATAGACCATAACATGCTGCAGTCGGGCTTTGAGAACGCCGACGACCATAAATATATCGAGACAGTCGCCAAAAAGCACGGCATATATTTCAGCAAGCCGGGCAACGGCATCTGCCACCAGTTAAACCTGGAGCGCTTCGGCGTGCCGGGAGCAACGCTACTTGGCTCGGACAGCCACACGCCGACGGGCGGCGGGCTTGGCATGCTGGCCATAGGCGCGGGCGGCCTAGACGTCGCGGTGGCTATGGCGGGCGGGCCTTATTACATCACGATGCCCGAAATAATCGGAGTGGAGCTGAAAGGAAAGCTTTCATTTGGCGTATCGGCTAAAGACGTAATACTGGAGCTGCTGCGCATATTAAGCGTAAAGGGCGGCGTGTGCAGGATAGTTGAATATTTCGGCGAAGGCGTAAAAACCCTTTCCGTTCCCGAACGCGCCACGATAACCAATATGGGCGCCGAGCTCGGCGCGACGTCTTCTATTTTCCCAAGCGACGACGTAACAAGGGCGTTTTTGAAAGCGCAGGGCCGCGAGAGCGATTATACGCCTCTTTCAGCGGATGCGGACGCAGTTTACAGCAAGGTAATAACTATAGATTTGTCAAAACTAGAGCCCATGGCGGCAATGCCGCACAGCCCGGACAACGTAAAGAAAGTGCGCGAAATAGCGGGCTTAAAAGTCGATCAGGTCTGCATAGGCAGCTGCACAAATTCGTCGTATCTCGATATGATGCGCGTAGCGGCGATACTCAAGGGAAAGACCATAGCGGAGAACGTAAGCCTTGCTATATCTCCCGGCTCGCGCCAGGTGATGACTATGCTATCCCGGAGCGGCGCGCTGGCCGACATAATTTCCGCGGGCGCAAGGATACTCGAATGCGCTTGCGGACCCTGCATAGGCATGGGGCAGGCGCCGCGCACAAACGCGGTATCCGTGCGCACGTTCAACAGGAACTTTTTCGGCCGTTCCGGAACGAAGAGCGCCAACGTTTACCTCGTAAGCCCTGAAACAGCGGCGGCGACGGCGTTAACCGGCTATCTTACCGACCCGCGCGATATAGGGCTAGAGCCCGGCGCGCTTACCGTAAGCATGCCCGACGAGTTCCTGATAAACGACAACATGATTGTGCCTCCCGATGAAAACGGGGAGACGGAAGTCGTCCGCGGGCCTAACATTAAGCCGTTCCCGTTGGGCAAACCTCTTAGCGACAAACTCTCGGGCGAAGTGCTGCTTAAGATGGAGGATAATATAACTACGGACCACATAGCGCCCTCGGGAGCGAATCTGCTGCCGTATCGCTCCAATATACCCTACCTTTCCGATTACTGCCTAAAGCCGGTGGACGAGACGTTCCCCGCAAGGGCGAAGGCAAAGGGCGGCGGTTTTCTCGTAGCCGGCCATAACTACGGACAGGGCTCTTCAAGGGAGCATGCGGCTCTCGTGCCGCTGTACCTCGGCATAAAGGGCGTTATAGCCAAGTCGTTCGCGCGTATACACATGGCAAACCTTATTAATTCCGGTATACTTCCGCTCACGTTCGCCAAAGAGAGCGTATACGACAGCATAGATCAGGGCGACGAGCTGGTTATTGAGCACGCGCCCGAAAAAGTTGAAGGAAAAATACCGTTTATGGTAAAGAATATTACAAAGGGATGTGAGTTTGAAGTAAAGCTCGACATATCGGACCGCCTGCGCGGCATTCTTCTGGACGGCGGACTTTTGAACCACACGAAAAAAGCGGCGGAGAAGTAGATGGCCGAGAAAAGCTTATGGTCTATATTTTGGATAACGTTCAAGCTGGGAGCCATAACTTTCGGCGGCGGCTACGTTATGGTACCGCTGTTTGAGGGCGAGTTTGTCACGAAGCGGGGCTGGGTTACGGAGCAGGACATGCTCAACATGGTCGCGCTCTCGCAGTCCGTGCCGGGCGCTATCGCGATAAACTGCTCGGTGCTGGTGGGCTACAGATTGCGCAAGATAAAAGGGGCAATAGCCGCGGTGCTTGGTTCTATGCTCCCCTCGCTTATAACACTTACGCTCGTAACGTTCATATACCAGGAATTCCGCGACAACCTTTATGTTACCGCCGCTCTTCGCGGCGTGCGCGCTGCGGTCGTGGCGCTGCTCGTTTCGGCGTTCTGGAAGTTCACAAAGCCTTTCCGCAGGGACGCCGTTGCGCTTGTTGCGTTCGCGATAGCGCTGCTGCTTTCGCTGCTTGTGGACATCAACAGCATATATATAATACTCGGCGCTATCGTATACGGCATAGTGTTCGGCATATGGCGCGTTAAGGAAACCGCTGGTCTAGCCGGGAAGGACGGCCAGCCATGACGACGACGCTGCAGATGTTATGGATATTCTTCAAAATCGGGCTTTTTTCGATAGGCGGCGGGTATGCGATGATACCGCTCATAAACAGCGAGCTGGTGGCTTACGGCCTTATGACGCACACAGAAGTTGCGGACATCGTAGCCATATCGCAGATGACGCCCGGGCCTTTCGCCATAAACGCCGCGACTTTTGCAGGCGTCAAAACGTTGGGGGTATACGGCGGCGTAATAACGACGCTGGGCGTAGTGCTTCCGTCGTTCATAATATCGCTGCTGCTCGCAAGGTACTTCTTTAAGTTCGAAGACAATATAATAGTGCGCCGCGCGATGTGGGGCTTAAGGCCCGCGGTGACGGGGCTAATAGCCGCCGCGGCGGTGGCTATGGCGCTGCCCGCCCTGCTGGGCGTGGAGAGCATCGCCGCGATAAACTGGGGCGGGCTGCTTAAGAGCATAGACGTGCCTTCGATTATTATAGCGCTCGCTTCAGGCATAGCGATAATGAAGTTCAAGGTGTCGTCGATACTCGTATTGGCAATAGCGGCAGCAGTCGGCA
This sequence comes from Bacillota bacterium, assembly GCA_023415915.1. GTDB lineage: Bacteria > Bacillota > Clostridia > Christensenellales > SZUA-584 > DTFZ01. The sequence goes on from JAEZIZ010000140.1 coordinate 3,758, forward strand.
TACTGCTGTTTCTGATAGGGATATAAAGCAATACAGGCAAAAAAGACTTGGAAACCTCCGAGTCTTTTTTATATCATTTGCTTAGGGATGTTCTTTATAAGATGTCTGATAGACTATATCGGCAGCACCGGACAGCTATGAACGACTGCACTATCTTCTTTTCTGGCGGTCAAAGACCGCCCCTACCCCGCTGACGTTTCTTTCTTGCGTAGGTACGGGGTTGACCCGCCCGCCTGGGCTTTTCTCGGGAGGGCGCTAGGGCCCTCCCCTACACGCCGTGACGTTTCTTTTTTCGCGTAGGGGCGGGTCTCTGCACCCGCCCGCTTGCTCAATTCGTTATTTGCTACGGAAACCCTTCAGTCCAGCACTATATTGCCGGACATAAAAAACACCCGCACTCCAGTGCGGGCTGAAGGGTGCTAAGCTTTTAATACCCCTTTTCCGTGTCCACCACATTGTCAAGTTCACCCGTGTCCGTATACTTCCTCAAGTTATCCGAAAACGCTTTCAATACGCGCTCCTTAAGAAGCGGAGATCTGCCGCTTGTGTGCTGCGACAGTATGCAATTCGGAAGCTTCCAGAGCTCGTGCCCCGGCGGCAGCGGCTCGGGCTCCGTGACGTCGAGGCCCGCCGCGGCCACATGGCCGCTTCTCAGCGCTTCAATGAGCGCTAGCGTGTCTATCGCCGAACCGCGCCCCACGTTTACTATATATACGCCTTTTTTAAGCAGCGCTATCCTTTCCCTTGACAGTATGCCCGCCGTCCGCTCCGTTTCGGGCAGACACAGCGCGAGAAAATCGCATTTCGGCAGCATCTCTTCAATGCGCTCCGATGTATACAGCGCTTCGACATATCCGGGCGTTTCCGCCGGCGTGTTCTTCACCGCGAGCACTCTTGCGCCCAGCGCGTGACATTTTACCGCGAGCGTGCGGCCTATGTCGCCGAAGCCTATTATACCAACGGTAGAACCGCTGAATTCCTTATCGGAGTTTACCGGGCTCCACACCTGCTCACGCTGCATATCGCGGTACATGTGCAGCCTGCACTTCATAGACAGGAACATCGCGAGTATATGCTCGGATATAGGCGTGCCGTATATATTTGAGTTCGTAAGCTTTGAGCGCCCGCTTTTAAAAGGCTCCGCCGCCAATAGATGGTCCGCTCCCGCCGAAGGCAGATGAAGCCACTCAAGGCTTTTCATGGCGCTTATCGTTTCATGTTTAAAAAACCCGAACGCTATATCAGCACGTTCAAGCGCGCAAGTATCAGCTTCGCTTCCCAATATGAAATCATGCTGAGGGAACGCCTTTTTAAGGGAGTTTATATCTTCTTCACCCAGGGAGAAGCCTAAGAATTTTCCTATGCATACAAGTGCCACTGCTATCTCCTGACCGGGGTCAATAAACGTCCCTGTGAACCTTATCCTCGTTGTAATGGTCATGCGGCGGCTTTGTCTCCGCCGGGTACCCCAGCGATACTATAGAGAACGGTATTATATCCTCCGGAATGCCGTATATATCCCGCACGTCCCGCATAAGCTCTTCTTTCGGATATAGCCCGAGCCACACGCCGCCCAGCCCCAAAGCGTGCGCAGCGAGCAGTATGTTTTGCGTCGCGGCGGAGCAGTCCTGTATGAAGAACTCATGCTTTGAAGCCCTGTATCCAGAAAGGTTCGCCATCACGAGTATGCCCAGCGGCGCGGATTTCAGCATGCCCCAATATCTGCCCAGCGCGGACACCGCGCTTTTTTTCTCAGGTTCGCGCATCACCAGAAACTCCCACGGCTGCGAGTTTTGCGCGGAGGGCGCCGCCATCCCCGCGCGCAGCAGCTTTTCCGTCACATCGTCCGGCACCTGCTCCTGCGTATAAACCCGTATGCTTCTTCTCGCCAATATGTTGTCAAATCCGTCCATATCATTTCTCCTTAAACTGCTTGTCAAAAGTCCACCCGTCGGGAGAAGGGTTCTTCTTTAAATACACCGTCTCAATAGCTTTTTGCTTCAGCCTCCATGAAACGAGCTTGGAGAGGCCGTAAAGCAGCTTGTACCCAAACCCCGGCGTTACCCTTGCGGGCGGGTTTTTCATGCGCGAAACCTTTAGCACGGTCTTAGCGCACGTCTCGGGGCTGTACGCCGCGTACTCCGAGTTGATTACGCACAGCGAACGCTCAAGGTGCGTCCTGTACTGGGTAGCGCACGTTTTTTTGGCATACGTCCTGCTTTGCATGAATCCTGATATCGTGTTGCCCGGCTCGACGGTGCACGCCTTTATGCCGAAAGGCTTAAGCTCCATTCTAAGCGCCGTAGTCAGCGAAAACAGCGCAGCCTTGCACGCGCTGTACATCGCTTGGAACGGTACCGGAAAACACGCCGACAGAGAACCTATGTTTATTATCATGCCGCCGCCCGCTCCGCGCATATGCGGCAGCGCGCAGCCCAGCACTCGTATTACGCCGAAGAAGCACACGTCGAATTGCTCCATGGCCTCCTCCGCCGTCGTTTCCTCTATAGCGCCCGCTATGCCGCTGCCCGCCACGTTGACAAGCAAATCAAGCTTCCCGTGCTTTTCAATGATATACTCGACAGCCCGCTTTACCGACTCCTCGTCCTCGAGCGTCAGCGGCAGCATAGTATATGAAGCGCCCTCAAATTCCACCGTCTCGTAATTAGCGCGGCGGGACGTGCCGTATACGGTATAACCCTCTTTCGCCAGCAGCCTGGCGGTAGCCCTGCCTATGCCGGAGCTCGCTCCGGTCACAAGAGTGATCTTACTTTCGTTATTACTCATATGCCTATTCTATACAACCGGCGTGCTTTTTTCAATCGGGTAATAGGCTGCCGTTTTTGCTGCGCCGTTGTTGCGGCGCACGGTACGCGATGCTATAATTTGCACCATAGCGGCTTTGTTGCCTGCCGCTGATTTGAATTGAGGTGGAAAATGAACGCAGAAATATTATGCATAGGAACGGAAATACTGCTGGGTGACATAGTGAACACGGACGGCGCGTTTCTCGCGCGTCAGCTCGCGGCGCTCGGCATCGACATATACCACCAGTCGGTGGTGGGCGACAACGCCGAGCGGCTGAAAAGCAGCATTTCTCTGGCGTTCTCGAGGGCCGACATGGTAATAACTACGGGCGGCCTCGGGCCGACGTACGACGACCTGACAAAAAAGACTATAGCCGATTACTTCGGTGTGGGGCTTACATTGCACGAGCCTTCGATGGAAAAGATACGATCTCTCGAATTGAAAATGAACCGCCATGTAGAATCCAACAAGCTGCAGGCTATGGTACCCGAGGGCTCGGAGGTGTTCTTCAACGACACGGGCTTCGCGCCGGGCATAGCGCTCGAAAAAGACGGCAAAACTGTGATAATGCTGCCTGGGCCTCCCGCGGAGATGCAACCAATGTTTTTAAACAAGGTCGTTCCTTACCTGCTGCGCAAATCGCAAGAAACGATAGTCTCAAGCACCGTGCATATATTCGGCATGGGCGAGTCGCAGGTTGAGGAGACGCTGCGCGATATCATGACGGCGTATACTAACCCGACTATAGCGCCTTACGCCAAAACAGG
>JAEZIZ010000009.1 GCA_023415915.1 Bacillota bacterium
CTCCTTTGTAGTTTTAGAAACGGTCGGCGAAACCTTTTCTATTCTACTTTTGGAGGTTCTTCTTTTCAAACGCTAAAGCTATCTGTTCCTCCACACGCTTAGCGTGTGGTTTTTTTTATGATAAAAAAAAGCGGATGTAATCCGCTTACATGTTGTTATTAAGTTTTGAGCATTATTCCGTTACACTTACTTCAAGGAAGCTATTTTCTCTCCCCTCTTTGCTGAGCAGCAGCACGTCGTCGCCCACGGCTTTTGCCATGTAAGCGAGCGCCTCATCGTAGCCGTACACTTCGCCTCCGCGCTCCATCCGCTCGAAAAGGCCGTTTGGCGAAGAAACCTCGAGCATTTCAGATTCGCTGCCTACGAGCAGTATAAGCTCGCCGACCCTGAGCCGCACGGTTTGCGCGGGCAGCATAACCTCTCCCGTCGCTTCCGTATCATACGGAACTATATGCGACACAACCACGCCGTAAGCGCCCATATTGCGCTTTTCCACTATCACTCCGTCCCTTACATCGAGGCCGCCGCCCTCGACAGAGTCCTGCGACCACCATACTTTCACCGAGTCGCCGCTGTAGCCTATAAGCCTGTAGTCTATAAAGTTCCCGTTGCTGTCGCCGGAAAATATAAGTATCAAATTGCGGCTCGTCTCGGGGAAAGGTATCGCCTTTGCGGGGTACGGCTCGCTGCACTTATTGAATACTGTGCTGTATACCATCTCCGAGCCGTCGCCGCCAAGCTCCCAAAGCACGCTTAGCAGCCCCGGCTCCGCGCTTTTCGGCTCTTTTACCTTGAAGTAGTTTAATAGATAGTCCTGGTTTTCACTGTCAAGCGAAACCGTCTGTGAAGACAGCGCAACGCTTGATATGCTCCTCGTCTGCGTCGTGAACACTACGGCAAGCAATATCGCCGCGACGCTTATCATCACCGCCGCCACAAACCCGACTTTGAGCGAAAACGGCCATAAAGGCTTTGGCTTTTTCACCACAACGCCGGATACGCGCCGGTGCACGGCTTCCCTTGCCGACGCGTAGTCAAAGCCCGAAAAGAACGCTTCCGATTCGCTTCTGCCGCGGTATAAAGTTTTCTCCAAATCTTCGTTGTTCACTGTCGCTCCCCATAAGTTATGCTCTGCCGCAGCATGGCCCTGCCGCGGCTTAGCCGCGTCCTGACTGTCGCTTCGTTTATACCAAGCCTTGCCGCTATCTCGGGCGTCGTAAGCTCGTCGAAGTAGTAAAGAGCTATTACCGTCCTGTACTTCTGCGGAAGCTCCATCACCTTCGCGAACACTTCGCCGCCTTCGACGGACTCGAACAAGCCCGCCTCCTCGGGCGTTTTCATTTCAGTAACGTGCCAAGGCAGCATCCGCCGAAAATAGGCGGACGCTTTATAATCCCGGCACAAATTGACCGTTATACGGTATATCCATGTGAAATACGAGCTGTCTTTGCGGAACTTGTCGAGGTTTAAATAGACGCGGCAGAACACTTCCTGGAATATGTCCTCCGCAATGAATCTGTCGCGTACATGGTAATACGCGAGCTTCATAACCTGGCCGCCGAAGCGCCTCATGAGGTAATCAAGCGTTTCGGCGGCGGGAGCCTTCCAATGCTCGTTATTTTGTTCCGCAACTGCGATGCTCTTGTTTGCCCTCATCGTTTTATACGCATATCATGCCCTAATTTCCTGTTTCATGAAACAGATGTATGATATTGCAAAAACTATCATAGTTAACGCGAGCAGCCCTGTCAAGTGAGGCCATACGAGCAGCATGCTCTGCCCTAAAGGCAGCGTTCCCAGTATAGCCCTGTCTATCTGGGCTTGCGTCACCGCTCCAATGCCGCGCTGGAAAGGATCGAGTATTACCGACGACGATTCCGTGTACAGCGTAGTCGGCGACAGGCGGCTTAAGCCCTTGTTCAGATTGTAGTTGTTCATAAGCATTTCCGTCGACGACGTGTCGTTTACCGGGTAAACGGCGTTGGCTATAAGCCCCGCGAGCATCGCGAGGAATATAGCGAAGAAAAGCCACAGCGCTATGCCCGTAAGCGCCGACGTAGCGGCGTGCCGGAACAGCAGCGAAAAAAGCTGGGACAGCGCGAGCCAGAACGAGATGTATACCGTCGTAAATATCATGAACACGAGTATACGCCCTAGCACGTCCAGCGTCGGCGGCAGCCCCGTCATTAAAATGCCGAGCCCGGATATTATAAGCCCCAGCGAGAACACCATTATGGCTATTACGGTAACGCCGGCAAGGAACTTGCCGTTTATGACCGCGTCGCGGTAAATTGGCTGCGCGAGCAGACGGCTAAGCGTGCGCTTCGAGCGTTCGCCGTTTATCGCGTCAAACCCGAGCGTCAATCCCACTATGGGCCCCAGAAACGACATGAAGAACGTAAGCGAAAACCATGAAGAGCCGCTTTCCGTAAACAGATTGAGTATGCTGTATGTCTGCGTAGTCTGGCCGGAGCCTCCGGCCGCAATGGCGCTCTTTATTGCCTCGCCCGCGCTGTAGACGCTGTAAAGCGCTATAACCGAAATGAGTATGAGCGCTATTAAAAACCTTTTGCTGCGGAAATAATCCACAAGCTCTTTGCGGTACAGCGCGCGCAGCCCGGTTTTCCTGTACTGCGCGTTCTCGTCCGGCTTATCCACAAACAGCAGCTCAAACAGCTTTCTGCATTTTTGCTTTATAGTTTGTGACGCCATCATACCGCCTCCTCCTTTTCAAAGTAGCGCCTGTATATCTCCTCAAGGTCTCCGCCGCGCAGCTTAAGGTGGCGAAGCGAATAGCCTTTCCTTATAGTCTCGTCGACTATCGCTCCGCGCAGGTCGTTTTTTGAATGGATAACATAAATGCCGCGCTCCTGTGTTACCTCCTCCACGCCCTTTATGCCTTCGAGCATGCTTTTCAGCCCGACGTTATCGGGCGAGGCGGCGTACTCTATGGATTTAATCTCATGCTCGCGCATCTTCACGGCAAGCTCGTCTATGGCGCCGCAGTCCATCAATCTTCCTTTATAGAATATGCCTACGCGGTCGCATATCTGCTGTATCTGGTAAAGCATATGCGAGGAGATTATCACCGTTCGGCCGTCTTTTACGGACAGGTCTTTTATCATAACGAGCAGTTCCCTCATGCCTTCCGGGTCTATGCCCAGCGTTGGCTCGTCCAGTATTACGACTTTGGGGTCTTTCATCAGCACGTCGGCTATGCCCAGCCTTTGCGTCATGCCCCGCGAATATGTGCGCGCCTTTTTATCGGCGGCGTTTTCCATACCCACACGCTTTAACAGCATGTCGATACGCTCTTCGAGCTCCTTGCGCGGTATACCGTTAAGCTCGCCGGTAAACCTTAGGTTTTCCCTGCCCGTAAGGTCGTCGTAAAACGCTACGCTGTCGGGCAGATAGCCTACGACTCGCTTTACTCCTATAGGGTCGCGCGTGCAGTCGCGCCCGAATATCTCCGCCTTTCCCGAATTGGGCTCGGTAAGCCCTAGCAGCATGAGTATTGTCGTAGTCTTGCCCGCTCCGTTCGGACCTAAAAGCCCAAACACTTCGCCTTCCCTTATCTCCAGATTAAGATCGTTGACGGCCACCAGATCATCGTACTTTTTTGTCAGATTCTCTGTTTTTACTATTATCTCGGCCATTCTTATCGTCTCCCGAACTTCATGAACATCACTATAAGCCCCGCAACGAGCACGAGTATGATAGCGATGCCTATTATCCCCCACGTCGTTGACGTTTTTACCGCTATCCTGAAGCTGCTCTGACTCTGCGTTTCGGGCGCGGAAGCGGTAAATGTCACGAGATAGTCGCCTGCTATCGCGTCGCTGGCGGCTTTTACGTAAGCCGTTATCGTTTTTGTTTCTCCGGCCTTAATAGTGGCTATCTCGGCGGGGTCATATATTACGGACCAGTTCGCAGGCTGTGTGGCAGTGAGTTTGACTCCAGATATATCGGCGCTGCCGCCGTTGGTGAGCGTAAGGTTTATTGGCGTCTCCCTGCCTGCATACGCGTCGGCGGTAAGCACATCGTTTTCGGACGTAAGCGTAAGACTATACGTGCCTGTAATCTCGACTTCCAGGTCCACGGTAAGCGTGTCTTTAGCGGATATCGCAGCGCAGTTTATCGTATATTTGCCCGCAGTCACGTTATAAGCGGGCGTTATCGTCGTTTTTATCGTCGCGCTGCCTCCCGCGGTAACACTTAAGCTTGCAATCTCCTGGTCCTGTCCGGACGCGGTGAAGCTTACTCTCCAGCCTTTGGGAGCGTTAGCGCTTAAGCTGTAAGACTGGTCTTCCGAGCTGTTGTTGGTAAGAGTCGTGGAAAACTGGAACGTTGCCGTGCTAGGCCCCTGTATCGAGGGGTATTGCGTGGTGAACGTACCCTGCTTTATCTCCTGCTCGCTGACGTTAAGCTCGAGGCTCAGCGCATCCTTTACTCCTGTTTCGCCCGTCGCTTCCACCACTACTTCGTACTTACCTTCGGCCGTGTCGGCGGGAACGGAGACGGTAAGCGTGGGGCTCTGTGAGCTGTCGTTGTCAACGTAAACCTTGGTTATCGGGTTTCCGCCGCCCGTAATTGACGTCGCCCACCCTTCCGGAGCGGACTTGACAGCAAGCCCTATGCTCTGCGGTGTTCCGGTGTTGTTTGCCACCTTGAGCGTGAACGTCGCGTCCGTGCCTGCTTTTACGGTAATTCCGGGATACGAGGTGCTTATTTCCAGCCCGCCGTCCGCGCGCGCGGTCTTAAGGCCGGGCATAAGCGCCAGTCCCAATGCCAGAACCGCGCATATAAGCAGTTTAAGCGCAGTTCCCCGTTTCGCAAGAATTTCAGTTGCCATGTTGTTCCTCCTTAATAATGACTTAAAATGAAGGCACATGCCCCTGCCTTCGCAGAAGCACGTCCGTAATAAATCGAACATGCTTCGCCCCGTCAAGTATTAAACCTGCCGGGGCTTCCAGATATTTAGACGGGTTAAGCGCCGCAACCGTTACATTAATACGCCGCGGCTTATTATTGTTTTCATTTTGTTCATAAATTAAAATATAAATAGCCCCGATATTGGAAAAGCGGGTATATAACAAGCCCGCTGCTCATTTTTTTACGTAGGCTCCTGCTGGTTGCAAGACTTTATTCAGTGCAAATCGCTTACCGGCCTCGCGCCGAAACCTCGCGGCCGAAGCTGTCGTAAAGCATACATACGTCTTTTTTACCGAGTACCGTATCCTGCGTCCATATAAGGCCGCCCGAAGCCGTCATTGCCGCTTTGCCGCTGTATACGTTGACGGAAGCCCCTGCGTCCAGCTTCGTTCCCGCGGGGAAAAAGTATATATCGTTGCCTTTGTCTGAAAAGATACACCAGCCGGTAAGGTCTACCGCTTCGCCGGCGTGGTTCGTCACCGTTACGTATTCTGCCGAAACATCCATGTCGTCTATGCGCACGTCGGGCGCGGGAGCTTCGGGCGCAGGCAGCGGCGACATGCTCGACTGGCTGCCGTCGCTCTCGAAAAGCATCGTTCCCGTCTCGCCTAATATGAACGATTTGCCTCCCGCGAGCTTTATGTAGTTTATTACCTGCTGCGAAGGCCTGTTTTCTATATCAGTGGTTATCACCGCGTAAAGCGGGCTCACGGCTTTTGTAAACTCCTGCGAAGACGTATCGTCCTTGCCGTGGTGCGCTACTTTTAACACGTCGGCGGCGAGCCTATCTCCCAGCGATAATATGTCGCGCTCCGCCGCGAAAAGCTGGTCTGCCGTAAACAGCAGCTTTATGCCCTTATATTCCAGCATTAGCACAAGGCTGTTGTCGTTCTCCTCCTGATAGCTGCCCAGCGGGCCGATAGCTTTAAAAACCGCGTCGCCGAATTTGAGCTCGTCTCCGGTATTTATCTCATTTATATTAACACCCGAGGCTTTTGCCTCCAGTATTTTTTTCTCTCCCATCGCCTGGCCTATTGTATACACGGCGTCGCAGCCTGCCAATGAGAGAACTCCGGGCAACCCGCCTATGTGGTCGTTGTGGCCGTGCGTTAAAATCACGGCGGAAAGCTTATCTACGCCATTTTTCATAAGCTGCCTGCCTGCTTCTGCGAAGCCTTTTTCAGGGCCGGCATCTATCATCACCCAGTACCCGCCCGGTATGCTTATAAGCGCGGCGTCGCCCTTGCCGACATTGAGGAAAAACACCTTTAGCGTTTCATTTGAATACGTCGGCGCCGCGGAACTTGCCGCGGGACTTATTAAAGTCTGCTCCGGTTTGTCGTCCCCGCATCCCGCCGCCGGTATCAAAAGCGACGCTATCAGCAGGCACATAACCGCCCATGTAAAACCTTTGTGTTTCAAATCGCGCCTCTCTTAGTTTCAGGATTATTTAATTTTACCAGAGCTGTGCGGAATTGTCACTTCGAATTCAAACGAGGCGGAGATTCAAATTACATTGGCGATTGGCAAATTTAGCGGCTATATATGCTGTTATCGTGTTTAAAAACGGCAATTTACGTTTAATAATTATATATAACAACAAATAGAATTGAGAACCCCATGTCAGAGTTGATTTGTTGTCCGGACGCCAGCGGGCGGCTGGGCCGCAGTGTTAAGAAAAAGCCTAAAATCGCGGTGTTTCTCAATGGTATAAGGTATAATTATCAGCAGACGATTTGTGAGGGTATTGCCGGACAAGCCGAGGAGCTTGGCTTTTCCGTGCTTTTTTTTGCGTCCAATGTCGGACAAGTTTTAAGTGAAAACGATATAGGCGAACTTAAGCTGTTTACATTGCCGGACATGCACAGCTTTAACGGCATAATAGTAATCACCAACACCTTCACTTCCGCGGAAACGGTGGAATACTTAAGAAAAACGCTGCCGAAAGAAGGCATTCCGGTGGTAAGCGTCGGCCCGCCAATCAACGGCTCTTACAGCGTAGACTCGTCGGATAACGGCTGCATGGAAACTCTGATACGGCATTTCATAACGGAACACAAGTTTAACCGCATCAATTTTATCTCCGGGAGCCCCGGCAACCCGGACGCAATTTTCCGGCTGAACACCTATAAAAGAGTATTGGCGGAGCACGGCGTCAAGTATGATGAAAACCGGGTATTTATAGGAGACTTCAGCAGGGAATGCGCGCACGAGGCAATCAGCCGGTTTTTGCAGGCCGAAGAACTGCCGCAGGCTATAGTATGCGCAAACGACAATATGGCGCTGGGCGCGTATGCCGAGCTCGTAAAGCGCGGCTTCAGTATCCCCGAGGATATCGCTCTGTCCGGATATGACTGCATACACGAGGCGGAATTCCATGTGCCGCGCATCACAACAATAAAGCAGCCTCTGCTGGAAATGGGAAAGCGCGCGGTACAAATTATAAACGACGTAATCACAGGCGCGAACGCTGAAAAGGAATACAAATATTGCTCGCAGATAGTCATAGCGGGTTCATGCGGCTGCGGCGACGCGGCTGCGGTGGACAAAAAGCAGTTTTTAAAGGAGCTTGTGCTTAATACCGACGAGCTGCGGATTTACGACAACATAAGTACATCAATGATGGAGCTATTAACCGGCGAATATACGATGCAGGACGTCGTCAATCAGCTTGCGTCTCTGGCGCGCGTGCTGGATTTTAAACATCTCTATTTCTGTGTCAACGAAGCTAGCCTTATTGACCATAAGCATACTTTTTATGACTACCCGAGTGAAATGACGCTGATGCTGGGCATAGCGGGCGGTACAGTACACACCGGCTTGAAGTTTAAGACCAGGGATGTGCTGCCTGTGCTGGACGACGAAACGAGCGTGCTTGTATTCGTGCCTATATATTTCAAGAAAAACACGTTCGGGTACATCGCTTTCGACTTCGATCGTTCCAGCAGCTCCATGCAGCGCATCTGGGTAAAGAACGTGCGTTTGGCTCTGGAAAACCTACGCACACAGGACGCGCTTAAGCAGTATTCAGTTGCGTTGGAAGAAATAAGCCTGCACGACCCTTTAACCGGCGTATTAAACCGCAGAGGGCTGGAAAAACGCGTTAAATCCCTATTGAGCGCCGAGAACGCGCAGGACATGGTTTTTGTGATATTTGTGGACCTTGACGGGCTAAAGCACATCAACGACACCTATGGCCATTCCGCGGGAGACGAAGCCATACAGGCCGTAGCGGATATGCTGCGGCATTGCTCCCGCTCCGGCGACATAGTTGCGCGCATGGGCGGCGACGAATTTGTATGCGTCGGGCTGGTGCCAAATGAAGCGGCTCTGCGCTCGATGCTTTTCTCGATGCAGTCCTGCGGCATGCTGTATAACGAGCGTTCCACAAAAAGCTATTCGGTCAATGCGAGCTATGGCTGGTGCCTTCAGCCATGGGACAAGAACCTCTCGATAATGCAGATGATAGATAAAGCGGACAGCCATTTATACAAACAAAAGCGCCTGCGCAGAAAGAGATGAAAAGCTGCACAGGGCGCCTTGTTTCAAACATTATGCGGTTGTTCTTTATTCACTCAGCTTTTAAATTAATAAGACTTAATAAACGTATGATTTCCTGATACTGGTTCATTACAAATAAAGTCCCGTTTTCCTTTTTATTTGGCGGGCGCAGTACTGCCGCGCTCCACAAGCTGAGCGGATATCGTCATATGCATAAACGGGCTGTCGGGATGCTTCATGCGCTCCCTTAAAAGGCTCACGGTGAGATTGCCCATCACAGTGCGCGATATGCGCATGGTAGTGAGCGGCGGCACCATCATCGAGCTGTATGGTATATCATCCACGCCGATAACCGAGATATCCTCGGGAACTTTGTACCCCGCTTCCTGAATAGCACGCACCGCGCCTATCGCTATACTGTCGTTCCCGGCCAGCACTGCGCCTTCGGGAACATACGCTCCGCTTTCCAGCAGCTTCTTCATGTCCATATATGATCCGTTAAGCGTGGGCGTAAGCAGCACAGGCTCGGGCGGCGTAAGTCCAAGCTCCTCCAATGCGTCAAGGTAGCCTTCATACCTCTCGGTGAAATTGGATATCTTAACATTTGTAAGGAAATATCCTATCCTTCTGTGCCCCAAACCGTACAGATAGTTGACGGCCGCGTGAGAAATGCTCTCGTTGGCCATCACTATGCTGTCAACATTCTGGTGCTTCATGCTGTTATCAACGACAATGATAGGCTCCTTGATATCCTTCATCATATCAAACTGGGACGCCTCAAACTCTGAACCTAACAGTATCACGCCGTCCATAGGGTCCTGCGCGATCATTTTGAACGTTTCTTCCGCGGTTTTGTTGTTGCAGCCGCACATAATAAGATCATATGAATAACGGCGGCATTCGCTTTCTATATGGTCGATAATCGCTGCGACAAACCCCTGGTTTTCTTCCACCGCCATGCCGTGGGTAGAATATTTGATCAAACGTATGCGGCAACGAGGCACTTTTTTCTTCTGAGGCGCCGGAGTATAGTTATACTCGCTGAGCACCTTTTTTATATGCTCGCGCGTCTGTTCGCTTACGCCTTTTTTATTATTCAGGACCAATGATACGGCCGCCGGCGATACGCCCGCTATAGCCGCAATCTCTCTTATCGTCATACCATACGTTACCGATTCGCAACGAAATCGGCATATCCTTTCATCATAAGATCAGCAACCGCCGCGCCCGGGTCCAAACCCTGGCGCGACTTTTCGCCATAAGCCGCCGCGCGTCCGTGTTTTGCGAGCATTCCCTTTGTCGACAGGAACGCTTCATGCGCGGCCTGCGCCGCATTTTGGACGGCCTCTGATAAATCGGTACCTGCTTCTGCTCCTTCGGTGAGCGCCTTGACAGCAGGATACAGGCCGTCCAGAAATGTTTTGTCTCCTATTTCGGCTTTTCCCCGGTTTTGCACGCCTTCGAGATATGCTTTGAAAAACTGCGCGACGCCGCCCAAATCAAGCTCGCTTGCGCCTTTGAGCGCTTTACCCGCGGACATGAATCCTGACGCCATCAGCGTACCCATTGTAGACGGGACCGCCGTTGACATTGCCTTGCCCGCCATGTAAGCCAGCTTGCCGATATCCGCTTCATCGCTGTTTTTTACCGCTTCGCTTGCGGCCAGAAAACCGTCGCTCATCGTAAGGCCGAGGTCTCCGTCTCCCACCACGCTGTCAAGCTCTATAAGATACTTGCTGTTTTCTTTCATCACATCGGCCCAGCAGGAGAGCAGGGCCTTGAAGCCGTCAGCTTTCATGTACTCTCCCCTCACAGCGCAAACTGCTTGAAAAAAGGCGTGCAGGCCGGCGCGGACAGATATTTCTTCAGTTCGCCGTCAAGCCTGAGAAGCGATATTGAAGCGCCGCTCATTTCCATAGATGTAGCGTACTCGCCTACATAAACATGAAACACATTGATATTAGCCTGTTTAAGAACCTGGTCGATACGGCGGTACATAATGTACTGCTCTTCAAGCGGCGTAGCGCCGAGTCCGTTCACAAGCACCGCCACTTCGTCTCCTGATTTATAGGGAAGATCTTTCAGTACAAGCTGAATCATCTCATCGACTATCATATCCGCGCTTTGAAGCTCTCCTCTGCGGATACCCGGTTCGCCATGGATGCCCATGCCGATTTCCATTTCGTTATCCGCGAGTTCAAAACTCGGATGCCCGACCCGCGGCACAATGCAGGGTTTCAGCGCCATGCCCATAGTACGCACATTGTCGCACGCTTTTTGCGCAACGCGCTTTACCTCGTCGATATCAAGCCCCGCGGCAGCGGCCGCTCCGGCGCATTTGTATACGAAAAATATACCCGCAAGGCCTCTGCGCGTGTTTTTCCCGCCCGTTTCGGCAGGCGGAGCAGTCGCCACGTCTTCTCCCGCAACGACCGATTCAACCCGTATGTTTTCTTCAAAGCCGGCCATCTCAGCGGCCATATCGAAATTAAAAATATCTCCGTTATAATTGCCATAAATATATAGCACCCCTGCGCCGGTGTCAATATGTTTCGTGACCGCAAGCATCTGCTCGGCGCTGGGCGATTGGAACACGTCGCCGACGGCACACCCGTCCAGCATTCCCTCCCCCACGTATCCTAAAAACAGCGGCAAATGCCCGGACCCGCCGCCTGTGGCGATGCCCACTTTACCTTTCTTTACATTGGCCGTAACAAGGCAGCGCAGGTCATCGCCCACGCATTTTACCAGCCCCGGGTGGGCTGCGTAGATGCCCTCGAGCATCTCATTTACGAAGTTTTCCGGCTTGTTAATAATCTTTTTCATAAGCCCGTCTCCTTATAGCCGATACCCATACGGCTGGTCATAAAACGCCCTTTTTAATGATAATGCAGGCATAAAGTGCACGCTCCGCTGTCGCGACCGTAGCATACGCCTTTTTTGTGCGTTCGTAGAATTCAAAACGGTCGATCCATTCAATCTTCGTTCCCGGTTCCCAGCGCTCCACAATCTCTTTGTATTCGTTCCATATGGGCGGCTCGCACTCGACAGTTCCCGGAATCACGTCCATAAGCGTAACCGGCGCTTCCACAAAAGCGTCAAGCGGAAACAGCGACAACACGGCGTCCAGCACCTCGGTGCCTCCAAGCCCGTCAGCGCGAATACAGCGCTTGCCGAGCGACGCCGCGGGGAAATTACAGTCACCTATAACGAGCTCGTCGCCATGACCCATTTCTGCAATAACCTTGAGCAAGTCAGGAGAAAGCTTTGTTGAAATTCCTTTTAGCATATTGGCCTCCTTTAATATGGGTCGATGCCAGCCCGTTTTGTTTTATCGCAGAGCGTATGATAGTCCGCAACGCCGCGGATAATCGCGGATAATTTCTTCATCGTTTTGCAGCGTTTATGCTCCCGCTTGTGCTCTCACAGCAATGTATCTTCTGTACCTGTATGAGCGCAATCAAAAGCGATGAATTCAAAGGCGGATCGCCCTTCGCACCGATATAATAGCAAGCATGCGCTATACTTACATGCGTTTTTTCTTTGCGGCGGACACAATGCTGCCCGCCATTCGCGAGTTTATGTGTCTGCTAGCCTATGGTCGGCAATATCTTTTCTACATCGTCGTGCGGCCTTGGTATAACGTGCACGCTCACCAGCTCGCCCACCCGCTTGGCAGCCGCTGCGCCCGCGTCTACCGACGCCTTCACAGCGCCTACATCGCCCCGCACCATCACGGTTACAAGGCCGGAACCTATGCGCTCCTTGCCTATCAATGTGACATTCGCGGCTTTCACCATAGCGTCCGCCGCTTCTATAGCACCCACAAGCCCTTTTGTCTCAACCATACCCAATGCCTGTTTTTCCATGAGTGTTTCTCCTCTCAATTCAATTATACTGCTGCCAGTTCCCTGCTTCTCTCGTGCTCTTGTCAATGCGCCGCACCGCCCCGCTAATTATTTACCGGCGCGCCGCTTTTTCTCAAATATCTCTTTGAGACTCTCGCTGTACGGAGGACGCGCAATACCGTATTCCGTAATAATAGCCGTAATGAGTTCGTTGTCCGCAAAGTCGAATGCGGGGTTATATACGTTTACGCCTTCGGGCGCCATGCGCTTTTTGTACCACATTTCGGTCACTTCTTCCGCCGGGCGCTCCTCTATCGTAATGTCTTCGCCTTTTTCAGTCTGCATATCTATTGTAGAAGTCGGTGCGCATACATAGAACGGTATGCCGTAGTATTTAGCGAGTATCGCTACGCCCGATGTGCCTATCTTGTTGCACGCGTCACCGTTGGCAGCCACGCGGTCGCAGCCAACGAATACCGCCTGCACCCAGCCGTTCTTCATAACCTGCGACGCCATATTGTCGCATATAACCGTGGTATCTATGCCGTGAGAATGCAGTTCAAACGCGCTCAGTCGCGCGCCCTGCAGCAGCGGGCGCGTTTCGTCGGTGAACACCTTGAATTTATAGCCTTTTTCCGCCCCGAGGTGTATGGGCGCGAGCGCCGTGCCGTATTTGGCTGTTGCGAGCTGGCCCGCGTTGCAGTGCGTCAGTATGCCGTCGCCGTCCTTTATCAGCGAAAGGCCGTATTCGCCAATTGACCTGCACACCCAGACATCCTCTTCTTTGATGGCTACCGCTTCGTCGTGAAGAAGCTTCTTTAACTCGTCAACAGATTTGTAATTGCTGCTCTGCACCACTTTTTCCATGCGTTCGAGCGCCCAGAAAAGGTTTACCGCCGTAGGCCGCGCAGACGCGAGATAATCCTTCGCCTTTTTGAACTCGGCCCGGAAAACTTCGCAGTCGTCCGTTTCAATGCGGCTCATTACTACATAAATCCCAATGGCCGCGGCAACGCCGATAGCCGGCGCGCCGCGAACCTTGAGCAGGTAAATGGCGTCCCAAATATCCTTGATATCCGTAAGAGACAGTATTTCAACATGATTGGGCAGCAGCGTCTGGTCGAGTATCTCCAGCGCCGCTTTTTCTTCGTTCAATGCCACTGTCTCGTAGTTCATAATGTTGTCTGCCATGATATCCTCCCGTCTATTTTGCAGCCTCAGCGGCACGCATCAGCGCCGCCACAAAATCGGCGCCGGTTTTGAACGTCTTGCGGTTCATTATAAAGTCTTTGGCGCAAAGTATATTAACGCGCTCGGCATACGCCCTCTTCTCGGGGTCCGCAATCGTCGTAACATCCTTTACCTGCGCCATGCCTACCGTGCGGCGTATCAGCTCCGTGCCCGCGTAAGCCGCGGTGTCCGCGAGTACGGTATCAAGGTAATATTCCTTGAAGCCTACCGTTTTCGCCATTACATCCGTAGCAAATTCGTCGAAGCAGGCTAAAAACTTTTTATTGAAAAGGTCGATGGTATCCGCGGTGGCCGCAAGCACCCAGTCGCAGAACTCCGTAGCGCCTGCCGCGTTGCCGTTGTCCCACGCGAAGAACATATTCGCCACCACGTTGCCTATGTCGTAGCCCATTGGGCCGTAAAACGCAAATTCGGGATCGAATACGCGCGTGCTGTCGGGCTTTACGAATATCGAGCCCGTATGCAGGTCGCCGTGAATAAGCGCCTGAGCGTTATTCATAAACTCGAATTTTATTTTGGCTATTTCAAGGTGCAGCGCCTTGTCGTCATACAGCTGTTCCTTCACAAAAGCGGCGTTCTTTTCGAAGACGAGGTTGCGCTTGTTGACGTCGTTGTATGGCTCCGTCAGCACAAGGTCTTCCGTTATCTCGCAAAGCTCCGGATTTATAAAGCTTTTCACGAGCGCCTTCTTTGCCTTATGCTCCATCACCACATCGGACGTTTTCAGCAGAGTATTGACAAGGTACGTCGTGATATCATCCGCAAAGCGCGGGAATATCTTATGCTTCATCAGCGCATAGCGCATGAGTTCATGGTCCGAAAGGTCCTCCATCATGCACGCGCACATTACCGTGTCGTATTTGTATATCTTCGGCACCAGTCCCGGCGCGTACTCGTCCTGTATCTGCAGAATTTCGGATTCGATGCGGTTTCTGTCCGTGGAAATCCTCATTTCCGCGGAAATACGCAGCTGTTCCCCCGCCTGCTTCACTATCACGGATTTGCCCGTGCCTTCTTCAACCACCCGGAATACATAATTGAGGTTGCCGTCGCCGATCTCCTTTACAGTGAGCCTTGAGTCGGCGCCGAAGAAATCGAGCTTTTCCTTTACGTATTCTATGACGTCCGCTTCCTTCATCAGAAAATAGTTATCAAAACGAGACATTATTGCATTACCTCACAAGCTTTTTTTGCGTACATAGTTAAGCGCCAGAGCAATCGCGAGCACGGCTCCCTTGAAAATGTTGACCGCGTAATAAGGAACCGACGCCATGATAAGGCCGTTTTCCAAAACGCCTATCAGTATCGCGCCGGCCAGAGTGCCTAGCGCGTTCGGTTTGCCCGCGCCCGCCACAGACATGCCTATATGCGCTGCCGCCACCGAGCCCATCAGATATGCGGAGCCCGAATTAATCTGCGCGTTGCCCACGCGCGCGCCTATCAGCATGCCGCCTATCGATGCGAGTATCGTCGACATGAAGTACGCGAGCGCACGGTATTTATTGACGTTGATACCCGAGAGCCTCGCCGCTTCGGGATTGCCGCCTACGGCATACATATAACGGCCGTGCTTTGTATAGGTCAGGAACAGGAACACCAGGAACACGAGCACAAGCATCAGTATTATTATCCAGGGCTCTTTGCCTATCTCTCTGAAAAGGTCGGGCACTTTGCCCGTTGCCGTCGTACCGTCGGGCCGCAGCATGTTTTCGTTTATCGCGCCGCCGCCCGCGTATGTCATCGCCACGCCTTCAAACATGAACATCGTCGACAATGTAGCGAGCATATCCGGAATCTTCAGCTTTACTATCAGCAGCGCGTTTATGCCGGCGATTACAGTGCAGATTATCATCGTCAACAGTATCGAAAGCAGCATTCCGCCGGTAGAGTTACCGAAGGAATACCACACAAAAAATGTCATGCAAACCGTATTTGCAAATGTAGCGGTGGAACCGACAGACAAGTCAAGACCGTTGACGGTTAAAGATATCGTCATGCCGGTGGCAATGACCGTCACTATACATACAGCGCGTATGATCGTGATCATGTTTGAGGCCGTCATGAACGTCGGCATTGTAATCGAGAACACGATCAGCATTACAGCAATGGTTAACAGCGTTCCCCATTTTGTTGTGAAGTCCATAACCGAGGACTTCTTAACGGTGTTGGTAGCTTTACTCATGTTTAACGGCCTCCCGTCGAGTAATATAATAATTCTTTTTCGTTGGTATCTTTAATGTTCATCTCTTTAACGATCTCGCCGTCGAACATCACATAAACGCGGTCTGCGATGGCGAGTATCTCGGAAAATTCGCAAGATGTGTAAATGACGCCCTTGCCCTGTGCTACAAGGCCTTCGATAAGCTGAAATATATCGCGCTTCGCTCCTACGTCCACGCCCTTTGTAGGCTCGTCGAAAATGTAGACTTCGGAATCGCTCACGAGCCATTTGCCCACTACGACCTTTTGCTGGTTGCCGCCCGATAATAGCGCAACCACCTGGTTTTC
This sequence comes from Bacillota bacterium, assembly GCA_023415915.1. Lineage (GTDB taxonomy): Bacteria > Bacillota > Clostridia > Christensenellales > SZUA-584 > DTFZ01. The sequence goes on from JAEZIZ010000009.1 coordinate 16,041, forward strand.
GGAAGGCGTTACAATGCCCAGCTCTTTAATCTTCGTCCTTGCAGCGCCGCGCTGGCGGCTTTTGCTGACAAATTTGATTTTACTCAGGAATTTGCCGAGTGCAGATATCGTGATATTAGCGTAAAGCGGGTCCGTCACCAGCACGCCTTCCTTTCGGCGTTCTTCCGGCACGAGCGCTAAGCCCCTTGAAACTGCCTGCGTTGGGTTTTTGGGGTTTATTTTCTTTCCGTTAAGTATCACATCGCCCGAACTTACGCGGTATGCGCCAAAAAGCGTTTTGCAGAGTTCCGTTTTGCCTGCGCCTACAAGACCTGCGATACCCACAATCTCGCCTCTTTTGACTGTCATATCGATATTTACAACCTTGTTGGTGCGCTCGGTCAGATTCTTGACGTTAAGCAGTACGTCCCCTATTTCCACAACCTTTTTGGGATAATTCTCATCGAATTTTCGTCCCAGCATATACTCAACTATCTGGTTTATCGTGAGATCGGATGTGATTGGCATATCCTTGACGACCATACCGTCCTTCATAATGGTGATATGCTCGCAAATTTCAAACAGCTCGGCCAGCCGGTGAGAGATAAACACTATGCCCACGTTTTCCATCTGGGCAAGATTACGTACGATTTTAAAGAAGTTCTCGGTTTCTGTTCTGGAAAGCGGCGCCGTCGGCTCGTCCAGTATCAGAAACTTGCATTGTTCAACCACTGCACGCGCTATGAGCACCATCTGCTTCTCAGCGAGCGACAGCTCGGAAACAAGCTTTCTCACATCGATGTCCATACCGAGACGGTTAAGCGCCTGTTTGGCCGTTTTTCTTATATGAGGCCAGTTAACAACCTGTTTCTTATTCATTTTGTTGGCCAGTGTGTTGAGCATGATGTTTTCCCCTACCGTGAGATAGGGCACCAGCGCCACATCGACCTCCTGATATACTATTTCAATGCCCAAATTTTTCGCTGCTTTCGGCGAACGAATTTCGCATTCCTCTCCGTCGATATATATCTTGCCGCTGTAATGCGAATTCACGCCCGACAAGACCTTCATCAGCGTGGATTTGCCTGCGCCGTTGGCTCCAATAAGTGCGCGTATCTCACCGCTTTTAAGATCGAAATCAACATTTGAAAGCGCTTTGACGCCGGGGAATTCTATTGAAATGTCGCGCATAGACAGCGTTGCGTTTGCTGCTTTCATACCATTCACCTGCCAAATCAAAATCTCTGATTTAATCAGTCGTCAATCACGGGAGTTTTTAAAACGCTTCTTAGCTGTCAGCTAAATCTCCCCTCCGGCTTCCGCCGGAGGGGACCCTAGCTGATTTAAACGTTATCAGCCTTTAACGGCGGCTTTAATCTCAGCCATCCAGGCATAGCTGTCGAACACGCCTTTTTCCTGACCCCAGCCGTCAACAACAGTCGCAATATTAGTCATGTTGATGGACGAATTGAGCTGTGTCGTTTCAACGCCCTGAGCGTCGAGGTTATAGGTGTCGGGCGTCTCTTCGCCAACGAATTTGGCGGCGAGCAATCTCATGTCGGCAATACCGATTAGCTTGGGATCAACAGCGGCGGTGGAAACCCACACGTCCGGGTTGGCAAGCATAAGGTTGATATCGTCGTTGGATATGTCGATAGACATGATCTTTATGTCGGTTCTTCCGGCGTCGTTGAGCGCCTGCAGGCAGCCTTTGGCAAGTTCGTCATACGAACCCCAGATAGCGTCCACGGTGCCTTCGGGGTACTTCGGCAGAATCGCAGCCAAAGCATCCTGCGTGCCGCCGCGGGCATTGGAGAAATCTACCGGCCCGATAAGGGCTACTTCTTCGATCTTGCCTTCGGCGACATACTTGTCATAGATCACCTGACGACGATCCAGCGGCGGGATTCCGGGGCCCATCCATGCGCGGATAACCTTAATGGGCTGTTTGGATTCGTCGAAGTGTTTGACGATAGAACCTAAGGAAAGTTCGGCAAGTTTCGCATCTTCCTGAGCCGTGCTTGTCACGCCTTCAAGTATCTCGCCGTTCGGGTCGCCGTCCTTATAGGGGACGGAGTCGAACGTGACAACCTTCATGCCTTTTTGCACAGCGGGGAGCAGGGAATCATAGGTATAGCCTGCCTCGCCGTGAGAAAGTATGAGGCCGTCATAGTCCTTCTGGATAACCTGAGCTATCGTTTCCTGGCATTTCGCGTTATCGCCGTCTGTTACGTATGTGTCAACTATGAAGCCTAGCGCCTGGCCTTCAGATGTGCAGCCTTCGAGGAACTGCTGAGTATGGTCGCCAGCTGCCAGATTGCGGATAACCGCTACCTTGATCTGACCGTCCGCCATCTGATCGGGCATATACTTTTTGAGCAGTTCCGCAACAGCGTTGCTGTCGCCTGCCGGGGCCTGGGCTTCAGCGGATTTAGCCGGAGCAGAAGGCTCAGTGGTCGCAGATGGTGCTGTCGTGCCACAAGCCGCCAAAGATACCATCATGGCAACAGCAATCAGGACATACAAAAGCTTTTTCATGTTTTTCCTCCATTTATTGATTATATTTGAGCACTCCCGTGTTGCTCGTCTCAATTAGCGGAACTCTATGTTCCTTAAGTCATGCGGGTCTATGGCTTTGAGCAGCCTCAATTCCTCGTCAGTCGGTTCAGGCGTTGTTTTCAGCTCGAGATACCTGATGGGAAACCCGGTGTTTTTAGCCACTTCGTCTATTGAAGAGCCGGGATGGACGCTGTCGAGTATCAATTCCCCGCCATACATCGTAAACACGCAAAGCGGTGTGATTATAGCGCTCACATTTCCGCGCGCCGTCATGAAGTCTACGTTTGGCACAAATGTACGCTTATCGTGTTTTGTGCGCCATATGACAGCTCTTTTTGCCGTAGGTATCAGCACGGCGCTGCCCGCTCCTCCCGGCAGCCTTACCTTGGGCTCGTGGTAATCGCCTATTACCGACGCGTTGACCGCTCCTGAATTGTCAAACTGCACGCCGCTTAAGAAAGCGACGTCCAGTCCGCCGCGCATGGACAGGTCGAAAACTTCCATCAGCGGAAAGCTTGCGGGCGCCGACTTATAAAGCTCGCTGCCGGCGCTGGTATACGATACGAGTTTTGGCTCTGCAGGATCTACGCCGCCCGGTATGTTCAAGTGGACCGCACGGGGCGCGTGCGCAGCTTTGGCAAGCAATACGGCGATCATCGGCATATGCGAGGATACGCCGTGGAACACTCTGTCGCCGTCTTTTATCATGCGCGCCATCGCGCACACCATTATGTCGCAAACCCTAGCCACGCCGCGCCTCCAGGTATAAAGACAACTCGCTTGCGTCTTTTATTGATAAAAACTTTTTTATGGATTCATGATCAAGTTCGTTAACGCCGTAGCATGCGCAAGGCTTTGCGCCGTGCGGTGCGTGCGTTACGCTGCTCACCAGAAAGCCCGGAATATCGGCCTTTGTTTCACTGCCGCGGAAATACGCTTCGTCCACCACTTCTTCGGTTGTAAGTATCACCTGCTTAGATGCGCGCGATAATAATACGTCTTCATACTTGGGCCCGAGTATAAGAGCGTTGCCGTGTGCGTCCGCTTTATGTACATGCAGCACCGCGTAATCCGGCGCAATTGCCGATACAAGCGTCACTGGGTCGCCCGAGAAAGGATCGGTGATACGCTTAAAGTAAGGATTTACGTATATCAGATCGCTCTCGGTAAGCCCGCGTACGGGCATAAACGGAACTCCGTAGGACGCGGCGCGCAGCGCAGAAATCAACGTGTAGCACGCGTGCTCGTTTGCTTTAACGAGGCCTTTTTGTACGCTTGCGCGATAGTGCTGTGCAAGCGAATATTCGGTTTCATAGCTGACGAAACCCGCATCCACGCTTTTCACGCAGCCCGCGAGGCACAGCAGGTCGATATCCATGGCGCCTGCCGTTTTGACAAGCTGCAGCGATCTTTTTTTCTGGCGCGCCATTTCAAAAACCGCGGCCATGGGCGCGCGATTCAGCGTGTTGCCGCCAAGGCCCACAATCGCTCCGTCGGGTATATTTGCAATTGCGTCTTTAAGGCTCAAAAGCTTGTCCATGCCAGCCTCACTTCGCCGCGTTGGCGGCAATATGAACCGCATCCCAGACGCCCGAGAAAGGCGGCGCATAGGCAAGGTCCACCATTCCAAGCTCATTTGTCGTCATTCCTGCGTGTATCGCTATAGCGAACATATCCACGCGCAGCACGGCGCCCTGCCTGCCCGCCGCGCATGCTCCCAGCAGACGCTTCGTTCCCTTTTCGTATATAAGCTTAATCGCTATTGCCGTTTGCCCCGGGTAATACGCGGGATGATTGTAAGCTGTAACAAGGCTTGTGCGGTAATCGATTCCGAGTCTCCGGGCATCGGCTTCGCTCATGCCCGTACGGCCCATCTCTATGCCGCAGACTTTTATCGCCGCCGTACCTAAAGCGCCCACAAATTTTTCGTGCCTGCCCAGCATGTTTTCGCCTGCGATTCTGCCGCACTTGTTGGCTACGGTGCCCAGCGGCAGGAAGTAATCTTCCTGCATTATCTTGTTGTACGTGACGGCGCAGTCTCCTGCGGCATATATGCCCGGTATCGATGTGCGCATTTCGCGGTCCACAATAATGGCTCCGTTTTTCGCCATGCGAATGCCCGTGTCTTTAAGAAATTGCGTCGCGGGCATCACGCCTACAGCCATAAGTATGATATCCGCCTGATATTCCCCGCGGCTGGTACGCACAACGCGATGCGTCTGCTTTTCTTCTATTTCCAGCACGCGCTCGCCCGTATTCACCTGCGCGCCGTTTTGCTTTAATTCCTGCGTCGCCATTTCGGAGAATTCTGGCTCAAAAGGCGAGAGAATGCGGTTAGCTTCCTCTATAACGGTGACTTCCTTGCCAAGGCCCAGAAGCGCCTCCGTCATTTCGATTCCAATATATCCGCCTCCCACCACCACGCATTTGCGTACGGACGGATGGCTTGCCACTTTTTGCAGAAGCAGGCCGTCCTCCAGCGTTTTTATATAGAACACTCCGGCGTTGTCAATGCCGGTAATGGGCGGCACAACGCTGGTGCAGCCCGTCGCTATAAGCAGCGAGTCATAGCTGTCCTTGAAAACTTCGCCGTTTTCCAGATTGCTGACCGTTACGGTTTTTTGTTCGGGGGATACTGACAGCACTTCATGTTTAAGATACGTATTGATTCCGGCTTTGCTGAACTCTTCACGCGTGCGGGCGATCATCTTTGTATAGTCGGTATTTTCACCGCTCACAAAATAGGGCAGCCCGCAAGCGCCGTATGAAAGGTAATTGCCCTTTTCATAGACCGTGACCTCGGCGGTCGGATCGTTTCTTTTGATTTTCGAAGCGGCTGACATCCCTGCGGCAACGCCACCGATGATGACTGCTTTCATCGCTGCCCCTTTCAACACCCCAAAAAGCCTCATGTCTTTTTGGGGGCCCCGTTATTTACACCCCATCAAGCCTCATGTCTTTTTGGGGACCCCGTATACACACCCCATCAAGCCTTGCGTCTTGCTGGGGACCCCGTATCAATGTATTTATAATGTAGCTGAATTAAAAATACGAATGCTTATAAGTCCTTAATGCGTTTCAGCACTTCCTGCGTGATCTTCTCTATATCGCTTGCGCCGACGTTTGAAGGCGCGGGCGAGGCCGAACACCCGCACGATTTATCGTCCTTATTGTCCGGCGTATATGTCTTTAACTCTTTGCTCTGCTGAGAAGATTGGGCAATCGGCGAGTGCGGCGTAACCACGTCCTTAAGATTGGTTGGTTTCGGCGCACACGGCGGTACGCCGCCCGCGTTTATACCCAGGTTCTTGCGGATATCTAAAAGTTCCTTAACCTGGTCGCAGCTTAATACGTTTGCCTTGCCTATAATATTGCCGGTATACATCAGAATCAACGCGTAATGCTCCATAGCTTCAAGGCGGTAAAACGCTTCGATAAGCGACTTTCCCCAGGAAAGCGCGCCATGGTTTCCAAGAAGAACGGCGTTGTAATCCTTGCAATAAGGCGCGATGGAGTCCGGTATTCCCTGCGAGCCCGGCGTTTCATAATGCACGCAAGGCACGGTACCAAGATTTACGAGCGCTTCGGGATAAATAGCCCGGTCAAGGCCGATGCCCGCTATTGCAAAAGATGTGCAAATCGGCGGATGAGCGTGCGTCACACCCATCACCTCAGGGTTTTCCTTGTAAACACGTATATGCATTTTTATTTCCGACGAGGGTTTTAACGGGCCGGTGGAAAGAACGGTACCGTCAAGGCGCATTTTGACAAGCATATCTTCATCCATAAAGCCCTTTGATACGCCTGTGGGCGTCGCCCAGATAATATCGTCGTCAACCTTGCAGCTGATGTTGCCGTCGTTTGCCGCAACAAAGTTTTTCATATACATTCTGCGGCCTACTTCCAATATTGTCTGCTTTGCTTCATGGTCTGTTGGAAAACGCACGTCACTCATATTAAAACTCCAATTATATTAATTCCGGCGTTTAGGATATCGTTTAGTATTATTGTTTAGTGTTTATTTGTATGAATTTGTTTTAATAATGCATATATTACGCCTGTAATTTTATTTTGTCAATGATTTTAAATGCATTTTAATGATTATTCATTAAATTTTTTCTTTCGTTTATACTATGTTTATCATATATGTTTATACTTAAGATACTCTTCATTGTACGTTTACTGAACTAAACATCTTTTGTTTAGTTAAATACAGCCGTTTTTTTACAAACTGCTCTTTTGCTATTACAAAAGACTTGTTTTACACAAAAAAGCCCTGATTGCGTGTAAAGCGCGCACAGGGAGAATTTATGATAAATTCGATATTCTATAATTCTAACGCCGACATGCCACCTATGCTATTTTTTCGGTTCGGGCATCGGCGGCGCTGCGTCGGGGTCGTCGGTGATATATAATATATCGACTATCTGTCGGTAATTGCCGCACGGCTTGTTCGCAAGCTTATCTTTAAAAGCCAGCTGCGCAGAACCGCCTCCGTCGAGGTTGAAAGCAACCTTGCAGCCTAGATCGTACATCAGCTGCGAGAGCTGCGTCATATCGAGACCTCTTGAATAGCTGCCCTGCCTGCCGTCCACCGCCACAAAGCAGTAATGCCCCGGCTCGTAATACCCTACCGCCGCTCTTGGGTTTGCCCTCGTTACCGACGAGTTGAACTCAGTCATCGGCTGGCCGTCGTTTAAAAGCTGGGGGCCGAACGTCCACATCTGCCAGACGCCTTTTGCGAGTATCGCATCAATATCGTATTCGCCCTTTAAAAACGTCTCCATAGTGCCGTCGTTGTACATCACGAGTATGTCTTTATATGCGTCCTTGCGGTATACTATGCCGTTGCGCACAACCGGGCCCTTGTTGTTAGTGTAGTAATCGCCGTTCATCGTCAACACAGCGCCAAAGTCGGCGCACATATCGTCGGCGTACTTGCGGCCTCCGCCGCCGTAACGGTTGCCGGCGAACGCTGTCCTGAAGTATTCGATGTCCGTTATATATATATCGGCGACGAAGTACGTCAGGCCTTTCTGCTGCGTCTTTTGTATCGTAACGTTTATATGCTCGCTTCTGTACGAGTTATCCTCGCTCAGCACTTCGCCGTCCGTAAACTTGCCGGGGAACTTCTGCCCCCACATAGTAGAAGGCGTAGGCTCGGGCGTGGCTGTGGGCACAGGCGTAGGCTCGGGCGTTGGCTCCGGCGTTGGGGACGGAGTGGGAGCAAGCGTCATCTCGGGAGTGGCCGTTGCGGCGGACGCCGCCGACTTCCCGCCGGAAAAAACGAGGAAATACACCGTAACTATGAGCAGCACTGCCGCCGCGCATATCGCGGCGACAACCCAAACGGGCGGCTTGCTGCGCTTCGGGCTGCTATCCCGCTTTAAAGTATCCCCGCGTTTGGATTTTGGGGGCTTAACGTCTGTCGTTATTTTATTCAGCGTTACCCGCTGGAGCCTGACGCTTTTGCTTTTCTGTTCCAATGCTCTATTCATCCTTGATTATGGGTGATATTTTTATACCCCAAAAAGTCTCACGGCTTTTTGGGGACCCCGTTTAGATAATGCTGATACGGTAAGTATGCCTGAATATATTAATATATCGTGCGCGCGTTGTCAATCAGCCGGCATGGAACATTCTGACATGAAAAAGCGCCCTGAAAAAGGCGCATAAAGATACTACTTATATTATTATTGTTCTTGGTCGGGCGTATCTGTGATATACAGTATATCGCAGTCCATACGGTCGCCGGAGGGCCTGTTGTACACCTCGCCCATAAACGCCATCTGCGTGGAAGCGCCGCCGTCGAGGTTGAAAGCTACGCTGCAACCCAAGTCATACATCAGCTGCGACAGCTCGGGCAGCTTCATGCCTTTTGAGTAGCCTTTGCCGCGTCCGTCCACTACGACAAAGCAGTAATGCCCCGGCTCATAATACCCTACCGCCGTCCGCGGGTTAGAGCCGCCTATAGGGTTAGGCATATTGAACTCGGTCATCGGCTGCCCGTCTTTAAGCAGCATAGGCCCCCACGTCCACATCTGCCACGAGTCGGCTTTGAGTTCGTCCATGTCGAATTCATCGTTGGTATACGTCCGCATCGTGCCGTCATTAAACATCACGAGCACGTCTTCGAGCACGCCGTCCCGGTACTCTTCCCCGTTCTTGAATACGGGACCGGCGTTTACCTTATAATAGTCGCCGTTGATTGCTATTACGGCGTTTACATCCTGCGCTATCTTATACACGTACTCCCGCTTGCCCTTGTATTTTCCGCTCGAAAACGCGCTGCGGAAGTATTTTAAGTCGGTTATATATATGTCCGCTACGAAGTACGTAACTCCGTCTTTCTGAACCTTTGTTATGTCCACGTTTACATTGGCGCTCTTGTACGAATTATCGTCCTTTATTACTTCCCCGTCCGTGAACTTGCCGGGGAATTTTGCTCCCCACATAGTCGAAGGAGTAGGCTCGGGCGTAGGCGTGGGCGTGGGCGTGGGCGTAGGCGTCGGCGTCGGCGAGGGCGAAGGCTCGGGCATAATAGTCACTTTGGGTGTGCTTGACGCTTCCGGCTCGGCCTGTCCTCCGCCCGCGAATGCAAGGAAATATACCCCCAAAGCTATCAGCGCCAAGGCGGTAACGCAAAGCGTTACTATCGCCCAGGCGGGCAGGCCGCGGCGTTGCTTTGCGTTTATATACTCATCGTCTATCGTGATTTTAGACAGCGTCACGCGCTGCGTCTTAACGTTCTTGTTTTTTTCGTCCATGCTGCGTATAAATCGGCTTTACTATCTTCTGTTTTCGCGTATCAGAAACGCGGACGTGATAAGCGCGGCAAGGCTCAGTATGAGTATTATCGCCTGCACGAACGATTTGCCCATTATCGGGTTGAACTGCCCGAGCACAAGGAACGTCAGCGTCACCAGCGAAAGCGATATGGAAATGTGCGGTATCAGTCGTTTAAGCATGCTGCCCTCCTTACTGCTCTGCGACATACAGTATGTCGGTAGTGCTTCTTCCGCCGTTGTAAGGCTGGTTGATTATATTGCCCATAAACGCCATCTCGGAGGACTGCCCGCCGTCGAGATTGAAAGCTACCTTGCATCCTAAGTCGTACATAAGCTGCGAAAGCTGCGCCATTTCCATGCCCTTCGAATAGCCCGCTTGCCGCCCGTCCACTACTACAAAGCAGTAATGCCCCGGCTCGTAATACCCAATTGCCGTCCTCGGGTTTTTGCCGTTTATGTTCTGCGGAGAGTCGAACTCAGTCATGGGCTGGCCGTCTTTAAGCAGCATCGGCCCGAATGTCCATACCTGATACGCGCCCTCGGCTTTTATCTTTTCCAAGTCAAGCTCGCTTGCGCTGTACGCCTGCATGCTGCCGTCATAGCTCATTACGAGAGCGTCCTGCGCTTTCTCATTAAGCCTGTAGGCGTTTCCGTTGCGCACCACCGGGCCTGGGTTGTCCACGCAGTGGTCGCCGTTTATCGCGATTACCGCATTTACGTCTTTTGCTATCTTATCCGTCCCTTCGCGTCCGCCCATCTTCTCGGAGTTGCCCGGGAACGCCGTTTTGAAGTACTTAAGCTCGGCTACGTATATGTCGGCGAAAAAATACGTTATTTCGTTCTCCTGCACCCTGTTTATCGATACGCTTATATTCGCGCTTTTATACGAATTTTCATTCTGCTCGACAGCGCCGTCAGTGAACTTGTCCGCAAATTTCGCGCGCCAGTCGTTGGGGTCTACGGTAACCTCGGGCGACGTTTCCTGCCCGGCGGAAGCCGAAGGCGACGCGAACGCGGCGTTATCCGTAGCAGCGGCAGGCGCTGAAGCCATGGGCTGCGAAGGCTTTGGCAGCGCGGAAGGCTCCGTCTGCCAGTCGATAACGTAATTGGTTATATAGAATACCAGCAGTATCAGCACTGCCAGCAATACGTCCAGAACAATAAGCAGCGACATCGGCAGCCGCTTCTTTTTGGGAGTCCGGTTACGGCTCCCGCCTCTTGGCGCTCCCTGCCGCGGCCTCGTTTGCGGCACGTCGAGATAGTCATAGTTTCTTGCCGGTCTTCGCCCCCTGTTCGGGCTGCTGTCAAAATAGCGGTTATTATCCATAAACGGTGCTGCCCCTTAACCCAATATTCCACCACAAAAATACATTTTAAAGCATGATTTACTGCGTTAAGTATACAATCCGGCGCGAGTATTGTAAACCGGAAAATGCTTATAAGCAAGACGCGCTTATGCTTTATGCTCTGCTCTGTTATATTTGCCGGTTTTCTACAAATTGAATTTTGAGCCCGCTTGGATCTTTAACAAAGAAAAACCGCAGATGAGGATTGGGTTCGAACGGCCCGCTGTGTATCCTGACGCCCTTCTCCGCCACGAAAGCCATCTTTTCCGCGAGAGAATCCACCTCGAAGCCGAGCGATATATCTTCGCCTATCACGGGCTTTGCGCCGCTTATGAGTTCCAGCTTCGTTTCTCCGCCGCCCATGAACGCTATCTCGCCGCCCGGGCCGGCCGGAAACCTGCGTTCCAGCTTTAATCCCACTATATCCTCGTAGAACCTGATCGATTCGTCCATGTCGCTTACCGTCACAGTGCACCAGCAAATTTTCATATCCGTTTCTCCTTGGCGTTTTGGTATTACTATAACCATATCGGCATGGCCGCAAACGCAGCAAAGCGCAATTAAATACCCGGCTAAGGCTAACGCAAAATCGCAACCGCAAAAAGGCCTATTATTCGCAGCGCAAAAAGGTCACGGCAGATAGAGCCATTCTATCGATATTATCGCTTCTCCCTGTACTTTGACTCTGACAAACTTAAGATATTCGTCCACGCCGTTTTCCACCGCGGGGAACATTCTGTCTCGGAACTCGTCATGGCCGACTTCTACGTTTACGCTCATATCCCCGGCGCTGGGCAGTAAATACTTAGTATCCGGGGTGGTACGGAAAGTGCGCAGCTTATCGTTTTTATTCCGTATATAACCAATTACATACAGCCCTTCCGCTTCCATAACCTCTTCGGTTGCCCCCGGATGATCCTCCAAATACTTCTCTACTGCCTTGTCGCCCGTCAGCCAGTCCACATAGTCGAACGTAATATCCGTTTGGCCGTCCATGCGCATGGATAAGTCCGTTATATATGCGCAGCTTTCCTCGACAGCGGCGGCAGTTTCATCAGGAACGTCAGGTTCGTCGGTAGCGTCGGCAGGTTCGTCGGTGGCGTCGGCGAGTTCATCGTCAGCAGAAGTATGCGGCGAAGCAGAAGGGAGCGGTTCCTCCGTCGGAATGACGGCCGAAAGCGAGGGCTCTTCCAAAGGGCGGCCGGAAGGCTGCTCACGTTCCGGAGCGCTGATTATAATGCATGACGAAAGAAGCATGCTTATTGCGGTTAAAGCAACCGCCAAAATCAACCGTTTTTTCATAAGGCACCCCTTACGCGCCGTAAAGCTTTTTGCTTTGCGGCAGCCTGTATATTATGATACTGATAATTTTAACCCGTATTGGGTATATTATACTACATATATAATCTATGTGAATATTACACGCCAAATCACCTCATAAGGCTTTTGGATTATTGGGACGCAGTAACTTATACCCCATAAAGCTTTTAGCTTTATGGGGACCCCGTTATTAACGCGGCGCGCAGCAGCAGCGGCAGGTTCGCGCGGTATATTTGGTTAAACTGCGATATCGGCAGCGGGTTTCTTCCGCGGCCCACTTCCACGGTATAGCCCGGCCTGCGGAAGTACTGTATGAACCAGTCTTTAAAGCCCGCGTACGACGTTATACCGGTAGGCTGCTCTAAAGTATAGCCGCTCACGGCGGCGAGCTCTTCCCCTATCGCGCGCGCTTCGGGTGGCTCTAGGCCCATGAAGTCCCAGAATATTACCTCTCCCTGGCTGTGGTACGCGAGCACGAGGCTGAAGTCTCGGCCGCGCGTAAAATCAGCAAGCGCCCTGCTCTCGGGCTCGCTTTCCGGATACGGCCCCGGATACCTCGTCGGTCCGGGTCCGGTGATGCCGAGTTCTATTGCCGCGCGCCTCGAGAGTTCCCACGCGGCGTCGAAGTTGTGGTTTAAATCCACGCCGTTGTTGTTGGCCTGCCAGTCCTCGGAGAAGTCGGCGCTGCCGTTATTCCAGCTTATAAGCCGGGCGTAATTGGGATTGTCTGGCTGCAGGCCGTTAAGTACCAGCTCTATGCCGTCGGGGTTTACCATAGGCACTATGTATATGCTGCTCGTGTTCCATAAATACCCTGTGTCGTAGCCGCCAAGGCGCTCTCCCGTTGCCACCGCGGAGAGCAGGTCTTCCGCAAACTTCATCAGCACCGGGCTAGTTATCCATTCCAGCGCGTGTATGCTAGCGGTATAAAGCACCTGGTTGGCGCCGTTGCCAAGACGTATGTAGTAAAGGTCCCTGCCCAGAGCGCTTTGTCCGATAGTACCGTATTCGGCAAAAGGGTACCGAGCCATAAGGCCCTGTATATCCCTTTGCAGCACATCGTATGTATAGTTGATATCAGTATCGACTACGGGAAAGCCGTAAGGAGCCGTTATCGTCTGCCCCGGCATAAGCGCTTCGGGAACAACGCCCGGATTCGCAGCTGCAATGAGTGCGGCGCTCGTGCCGAACTTTTGCGCTATCGTATAGAACGTATCCCCCGGCCTTATCGTATAAGCGTCGTACCCGAGAAGATATCTTTGCATTGCCGCATACGTACGTGCGCCTATCACCCCATCGGGATACAGCCCGTGATTCCTTTGGAATTCCATTACCGCGCGCTGCGTCTGTGTGCCAAAAATACCGTCTGCCGCCACACGGTAGCCCAGCTTGCGCAGCATGGCCTGTATCTCCATCACATCCGAGCCGCTCATGCCTATTCTTAAGGTCCTCATAAATGCCTCCCGAACCCCTGATTAACGCCTTGTTTGCCCCAGAGTCGTTACAGGACAAAAAAACTTCGAGGCGAAAGTCGCTTCGAAGTCATTATATTCATACGATCTGCGATATGTTTATTGACGCGTATATTTACTGCCTGCTGCGTTGGCTTACCGGATTTACGCCGCTCATCCTGCTTTACCTCCGCATAAGCAGCCGATATTACGGCCGCCCGGAATGCTAAGCCCGCTGTTCCAAATGCAGATTTACGGCTGCCAACGTATTTTTACACGCATGAACTGCTCGAGCTTGTCTAGCGTCTCGCGGCTTATCGCGTGTTCCATACGGCAGGCGTCCAGTTCGGCCGTCTCGTCGCCCACGCCCAAAACGGTCTTTAAAAAGCCTTTTAATGCTATATGCCGCTGCATTACGGCATTGGCGACTTTAAAGCCTTCTTCCGTAAGCGTAACGGTACCGTATTTTTGCTGCTCAATAAGCCCTTTTTCTTTCAGCACGCCCAGCGCCTTGTTTACGCTCGCGCGGGACACATTCTGCGACTTGGCCACATCTATCGAACGCACTCCGCCTCCGTTCTCTGAAAGAAGCAGTATAGCCTCAAGGTAATCCTGGCTAGAAGGCGTTATATAATCGTCTTTCATGATTTCCTCCATCTATCCTTATCAGCGGATAAACATTGTAGCATAATATTATCATAAAACTGTTGACAAATAAAGTGACTCTGGCTACAATGTTAACCGTGGAAAACACATATTTTTTTGGCATATTTGTTACCCCAGGCTAACAAATTATTGAGGAGACGTATATGACACTGGGCGAACTTAATACGGGTGAATACGGCAAAATAACGCGGGTCGAAGGCACGGGCGCGCTGCGCCGCCGGCTTATGGACATGGGGCTTACGCCCGGCACCGCAATATATGTTCGTAAGGTGGCGCCGCTCGGTGATCCAATTGAAATACACGTACGCGGCTACGAGCTTACTTTGCGCAAAGAAGACGCGTCAAACATAGAGGTTATAAAGCAGCCTATCGCCGGGCATCATCATCACGGGCCGGGTATGCATGGTCATTTGAGACGCAGGTTTATGAGAGGCAGGAGGTAGCAATGTTATTCGCTCTTGCGGGAAACCAGAACAGCGGCAAAACCACGCTGTTCAACCAATTAACCGGCAGCAACCAGCACGTGGGCAATTTTCCGGGCGTAACTGTCGAAAAGAAAGAGGGCACGGTAAGGAAGCACAAAAACGTAACGGTTGTGGACCTGCCCGGCATATACTCGCTTTCCCCTTATACCCCCGAAGAAGTCGTTTCGAGGGATTTCATAGTAAGCGAGCATCCGGACGCCATCATTAATATCGTGGACGCTACGAACCTGGAGCGCAACCTATATCTTACGCTGCAGCTTTTAGAGCTGCGCGTTCCGATGGTTATAGCGCTCAATATGATGGACGAGATAAGGGCAAACGAAGGCTTTATAGACGTAGAAAAGATGGAGAACGAGCTGGGCGTGCCCGTCGTGCCCATATCGGCGAGCAGGAACGAGGGCATAGGAGAGCTTATTCGCACCGCAATTGAGACTGCAGCGTCAAAAAAGCGGCCGCAGCGCCTTGACTTCTGTACCGGCGAAGTGCACAAGGCGATACACTCCGTTTCACATCTTGTGGAGCAAAAGGCGCTGGAGAAAGGGTTTTCGGCGCGTTTCGCCGCGACGAAGCTGATTGAGGGCGACGACCTTCTGGCAGAGCGGTTAAATCTCTCCGAATCGGAAATAGACATACTCGGGCATTTTGTGGACGAGATGGAAAAAGCGCTGGGCACCGACAGGGAAGCCGCTATGGCGGACATGCGCTACGCTTACATAGAAAAGCTCGTTGCCAAAGCGGTAACAAAGCCAAAGGAGTCTAAAGAGCAGCTTCGCTCGCTGCGCATCGACAAGGTGCTGACGCATAGGTTTTTCGCGATACCGATATTTCTTATAATAATGTTCGCTATATTCTGGCTCACGTTCGGAAGCTTGGGAGCGCTTTTAAGCGACGTGTTTGAATCGGGCATAGAATCCGTAATTGGGCTAGTTGACAGCGGGCTTAAATCTCTGGGCGTCAGCGCGTGGATGAATTCGCTTATAGCGGACGGTGTGCTTGCCGGCGTGGGCAGCGTGCTTTCGTTCCTGCCCGTAATAGTGCTGCTGTTCTTCTTTCTCTCGATACTCGAAGACACCGGATATATGGCGCGCGTAGCGTTCGTAATGGACCGCCTGCTCAGGAAGATAGGGCTTTCCGGCCGTTCGTTCGTGCCAATGCTCATAGGCTTCGGGTGCAGCGTACCGGCCATTATGGCAACGCGCACTCTGCCGAGCGAGCGCGACCGCAAGATGACAATAGTGCTTACGCCGTTTATGTCGTGCAGCGCAAAGCTGCCTATATACGCCGTGTTCACCGCCGCGTTCTTTGCAAAGGGCCAGGCGCTCGTGATGATATCGCTTTACGTTATGGGCATAGTAGTTGCGGTGCTCTCAGGGCTGCTGCTCAAGAACACGGTATTCAAAGGTAAATCGGTGCCTTTCCTGATGGAGCTTCCCGCGTACAGGTTCCCTTCTCCCAAGAGCGTGATGCTGCACATGTGGGACAAGGCAAAAGGGTTCATACGCCGCGCGTTTACAGTGATATTCGTAGCGGCCATCATAATATGGTTCCTTCAGAGCTTTAGCTGGTCGTTCGATATGGTAAGCGACAGCTCGGAAAGCATACTCGCTTCGATAGGTTCGCTGATAGCTCCGGTGTTTGTTCCGCTAGGTTTCGGCGACTGGCGTGCCTCAACGGCGCTGCTTACCGGCTTTACCGCGAAAGAAGCTGTAGTAAGCACGCTTTCAGTACTCGTTCCCGGCGGCGCTTCCGGACTTCAGGCGCTGTTCACGCCGCTTACTGCGTTCGCGTTTTTAACGTTTACGCTGCTTTATATGCCGTGCGTCGCGGCGCTCGCGGCCACGCGCAGGGAGCTTGGTTCTACAAAAGGCGCTCTTCTCGCGGTGCTTTATCAGACAGGCGTGGC
>JAEZIZ010000070.1 GCA_023415915.1 Bacillota bacterium
GCTTTCGCTCGGTGAAGAAATTTTTGTCGCGCCGAAAAAGTTAAATATAATAGAAGGCTCGTACAGCATGCATCCGAAGCTTATCGGGTTTTACGATCTTAAGATATTCATGCAGACAGGCGGGCAGGAGCAGATAAACAGGATACGTGCGCGCAGCGGCGAAGCGCTGCTCAAACGGTTCATAGACGAATGGATACCGCTTGAGGAAAAGTACTTTGGCAGTTTCGGCGTGAAAGAAAAAAGCGATATAGTATTCGGCGCATAGGCAGCGCTTTGAGCCGGGAATAGAACCCCGGTTTTTTTTATTGTCCTTGAGAACTGCCTCTAAATAACGATAAAAGCATATTATAATTCACAGTTAATACGAAGCGGGCGGGCCGCTCTTTTTTGTGCACGTAAAAATTCTGGTCAACAATCTTTTCTTATTGATTCTACGAATTATACGGAAACAGCCCTCATATAAATACTTTAACGTTGACTAAAGAAAGGTATCAGAAGATGAAGAGGGCCTTGCTCATTATCACGGTCTTTTTGATAACCGCAGGTTTTGCGATGTATATACTCGGCACGGACGCTTTTTTTAAACGCGAGACTATTGGCCTGCAGTACGATTTAAAAAGCGATACTTCGGAGTCAATCGAGGATAAACAAAATAAATATTCTTCGTACAGCGCGCTTACGTTTGCCGGCATGCCCGCAGACGCCATACAGGTTCCGCGTTCTACAGAGCGCACCAAAGACGACGAATGGAAGCTTGTCTGGGCCGACGATTTCGATAAGCGGAACCTCAACTTGGAGTACTGGACGGAAGTTGACAGAAGACACTGCTACAACAACGAACTGCAGTATTACCTGCCGAAAAACTCGTACATAAAGGACGGCTGCCTGTATCTTACGGCAATAAAAGAGAAAACAGGCGGAAAGGACTATACGTCCGCAATGGTCGATACCGGTTACAAGCTGTCGTTTCGCTACGGTCGTATTGAAGCGCGCATTAAGCTGCCGAAAGGAAAAGGGTTATTCCCGGCTTTCTGGATACTGACTTACGACGGGGGATACGAGATAGACATTATGGAGATGATCGGCAGCGAGGACGTCATTTACGGCACGAACCATTATGAAAGCAGAGGAAGCAGAAAAACTTCAGGTCATATCACGAACGATACGCCCGGCGAGTTTCATACGTATGCGGTGGAATGGGAGAGGGACAGCATCAGATGGTACATGGACGATAAGCTGTATCATACAAGCCAGAAAGGCGTGCCGCAGGACGATATGTATATAGTGCTTAATCTTGCGGTGGGCGGCAACTGGCCGGGAAAACCGGACGAAACCACAACCTTCACGTGCAGCATGGCGGTGGATTACGTAAGGATATACGATAAACGTAGCGCATGAGGATAAAAGCATATGATGATATTTATGGAGATTCTTATTTTCCTGAGCACCGTATTGCCATTGTTTCATATTATAAACGCGCTGATATCAAAAAGAGGAAATCCGTATTTACTGAACAAAAATAAAAGATTCAGCATACTGATACCGTGCTATAACGAAGAGTATACCGTGGCGCTTTCGGTAAACGCCCTGCTTAATATGGACTACGACAACTACGAGGCCATATACATAAACGACGGCTCAAGCGACGGCACGCTTCGCGCTCTGAACGGCATGCTGCGGCTGTATAAAATGGAAGATGCAAATGCCGCTCCGGGGCATACGGTGTACCGCTCGTCTCTGCACCCTAATTTCTTCGTTATAGACAAGCCAAAGGCGGGAAAAAGCGACGCATTAAACGCCGGGCTTGCACTTGCGGCAAACGAGCTTATAGTAACGCTCGATGCGGACAGCGTGCTCGAGAAAAACGCGCTAAAGATTATGGCGGGCGCGTTTGAAGACCCTGACGTAGTCGCCGCGGGAGGGTCGGTGCACATTATACAGGGTTACAACACGCCGAATTCGAGGCGCGCGGGGCAAAAGCCTTTGCTTATGCTGCAGATACTCGAATACATAAAGGGCTTTTACATATACAAGATGTCGCTTTCCAAGCAGCGCGCGGTCACAATCGTATCGGGCGCTTTTGGGGTGTTCAGAAAGGAGATTCTCATACTCACGGGCGGATACCGCAGGACGCTGGGGGAAGACGTCGACATCACGATACGCATACAGAAGATGATACATAAAACGCGCAAGAAAATACTGTTTATCCCTAAAGCGCTCTGCTTTACTCAGTGCCCCGAAAACTGGCGCGACTTAAAGAACCAGAGGATACGCTGGCAAAAGGGCTTTGTAGACTGCATTGTCCACTACCGGCGCTTCCTGCTTAAAACGTTCCTTTTTAAAAGCTTCAGCTTTCACTTCCTTGTGGAAGCTATGATTGTAGGCCTAAGCTCCTGCCTGCTTACCATATTCACGTATGTGTTTGCCGCCGTACTCGCGTTTGGAGACATCAGTACTTTGGGCATATTTGCGGTCTATTATGTTTTCTGCATTGTGTTCGACATACTGTATTCGGTAAGCGCGCTTGCGGTATCTATGCGCTACAACCGTTACCCTGAACGCATATTCAGAAAAGTATGGCTGGCAATAGCGCTCAATATACTGTTCTACAGGTATTTCAACCTTATAATGTTTCTTGCAGGTACGCTGTCCTATTTCTGGACGAAAAAAAGCAAGCACGACTGGAACAAGGTGGCAAGGGTAAAACGGGACTATTCTCCCGCCGTACAGGAGGGCGCATGATGGATAAGCACCTTGTAAAGCTTTATTTCGTAATACTCGTGTTTCTTGTATTGGCGATACTGCTGACGCCCGTCATATTGGACAGAACGTCAGCACTGGTGGCCGAAGCCGCCACTGCGGCGAAGCTCGCGGCTTATAAAGCGGGTGAAACGGAAAGCATTGCGCCTGCAGAAGAAAAAGGCAGCGTGGCGATAATAATGGACGACGGCTTTGAAACACAGTACACCAGCGGATATAAGGTGCTCAAACGTAGCGGCTTAAAAGGCGCCGTAGCGGTTATACCCGCAGCCGTGGGCGAGGCGGGATATATGAATACCGGCAGCTTGCCGAGCTGTATATGGACGGCTGGGATATGCTGAACCATACGTACAATCATATGGGACTTACGGAACTGAGCAAAGAGGAACAGGCCTTGCAGATATTGAGGGGCAGGGATTGGCTGCGCAGCCGACAGCTGTTGCGGGGAAGCGACATACTCGTATATCCGGGCGGCAATCACAACGAGCTTACAAAAGAAGCGCTTAAGGAAACGGGCACAGCTGCGGCAAGGAGCCTTAAAAGCGTTTGGGTGCGGGAACTCGACTGTACGCCCGAAGACGTGGAGGTCTGCAACATAATAAGCGGCATGCCTGTTAAAGACATAAAAGCGGCTATTGATAAGGCCGCAAACAACAAAAGCGCCGTATTGCTAGTGCTGCATAAAATAGAGCCCGTAACGGACGATTCCAAGATGCAGATAGAAGAGTCAACGCTGCAAAGCATAGTCGATTACATAGCGGACAACGGCTCGCTCAATGTAGTAACGCTCAGCGAGCTGCTTCAAATGCAGCAATAAACGGCATTTTATATCATCATATTAATACAAATATCTGGAACCCCTCTCTTGTTCATGGTATAATGTAAGCAATGTAAAGTTGATTGGTATAATTCTGGGGAGGGGTCAAAGAGCAAACATGAATATCGTTATCGCCACCGACTCGTTTAAGGGATGCTGCACTACGCTTGAAGCGGCAGCCGAGTTTAAAAGGGGTATACTTCGGGTTTTTCCAAATGCTCGTATTAATATAATACCGATAGCCGACGGCGGCGAAGGCACAGTGAGCGCTGTTTTGAGCGCGCTGGGCGGAAGCCTAAAGCCGGTGCGGGTAAAAGGCCCGCTGGGTGAAGAAACGGAAGCCGTATTCGGAATTGCCTCCGGAGGTCGCGCGGTGCTTGAAATGGCGGCGGCGTCGGGGCTTACGCTCGTCACCAAAAAAGACCCGATGAGAGCTTCCACATACGGCACGGGCGAGCTTATTAAAGCGGCGCTTGATTCAGGCTGTACCGATATATACATAGGCATAGGCGGTTCGGCGACAAACGACGGCGGAGCGGGCATGGCCGAGGCGCTCGGCGTGCGCTTTGCCGACAAAAACGGGCGTCCCGTACCTCCCGGCGGAGGCAGCCTTCATCTCATAGATACCATAGATATCTCCAATGTTGACAGACGCCTTAATAACGCAAACATTACGGTTATGTCCGACGTAACAAACCCGCTTTGCGGCGAGAACGGTGCGTCGGCTGTATACGGGCCTCAAAAGGGAGCTACGCCTGAGCAGGTAAAGCTTCTCGACAGCAACCTTGAACACCTCGCGCGCAAGGTACGCGAACAGCTGCATACGGATTTTGCAAATACGCCGGGTGCGGGCTCGGCAGGCGGGCTCGGCTTCGGGCTGATGGCGTTTACGGGCGCCAAGCTTCGCTCCGGCATAGAGGCGATACTCGATCTTGCCGGGTTTGACGCGCTCGCGCGCGACGCCGATTTGATAATAACAGGCGAAGGCAATCTGGACGCCCAGTCCGCAATGGGCAAGGTGCTCTCGGGCATCGCACGCAGGGCGAAAGCATACGGCAAGCCGGTAATAGCGATAGCGGGCGGCATAGGCAAGGGAGCGGAGCGAATATACGAACAAGGCATAGACGCAGCTATAAGCAGCACGTGCAGGCCAATGACTGTGGAGGAAGCAGTCGCGTCGGCGGGGGAATTGCTTGCCGGCGCTGCCGAGCGCGCAATGCGGCTGGTTAAGACGGGCATGCTTATGAAGGGATGAGAATGAGCGCCGCTTTGGAAAATGTAATGCCCGAAGAGCTGATAGCCATGCCGTAACGGTACAGCCGTTATAACGTCAAATATTCAGTTACAGGTCTCATATTCGGCTTTTCAGTAACATGATTAGCCGGCCGCGGTGGGCGTATAAGCGTTACCGCCGCCTGCTCATTTTTCTAAATACCGCGCTCCAGGCAAGCCCGAGAGGCTTGACGGAGTGGCGCAAGAATTATCCGAATTGAACATTTTTGTTCATAATACGTTTATTAAAATGAAAGGAAAAAAGCTTTGCAAGAAGAACAAAAGCTGAAAAATTTCCTTTGCACCGGAGATTATTCTTCCGTTGAATCGTTGGTCCGCGCGCATGAGGACAGCCTTTACGGCCTTTGCCGCTATCTTGCGGGCAACCCTGCCGACGCGGACGACCTGTATCAGCAGACATGGCTTAAGGCGATACAGAAAGCGCAAACATACAGGCACAAGTCCTTCCGCAACTGGCTTTACACGATATGCATAAACACTTTCAGGGATCAGCGGCGCAAAGCAAAGCGGAGGGAAAAGATAGCGGACGACAGCATGGACGCGGAAACAAAAGAGTATGCCATAGCTTCCGCGTCAGATGAAGTATCAACAGAAAGCATCGTTATACGGAACTTTGATAAACGGCGGCTGCTTGATTTGGTCAGAGGGCTGCCCGATAAACATAGGCTGCCCATAGTACTGCATTATTTCGAGGATATGGATTACTCAGATTGCGCCAAGGTATTAAATGTTCCTATAGGCACTATCAAATCAAGGCTGAACGCGGCGAAGAAAAAGCTGCACAATGAAATGGAGAAGAGCCAAATTGATTGATATAGATAAAGAACTTGCCGGCCTCAAGGTGCAAGGGCTGAGGCCAAGCGAAAAATTAAGGCTTGAGACACGGGAAAAAGTATCGGCTGAGGCCAAGCGGCGTGGAGAGCATAAACATTCCGCCAGGCTGAAACCGGTATACATTATCGCATCAGCGGCGGTTCTGGCGATATTGATTTTTACGGTGTTACTTACAGCGCTCCCCGCTCAGGCGGCCGGTTATTACACGATAGATATCAACCCGAGCATAAGCGTGGCTGTCGACGCAGACGACAACGTAATTGAAATTTCGGCGGAAAACGACGACGCTTCGGCGTTGCTCTCCGGGCTGGACGTTAAGGGTCGGTGTTTTGAGGAAGCGCTTGGTGCAATAATACGGGCTGCGGTGGAGCGGCAGTATCTTACCGGGGGCGGACAGGTGCTGGTAGCGCGTTTCGGAGAGGGCGAATGCTTGTCACAGCAGAAGCTCGATGCCATAGTATGCGGCCAACTGCCCGACGTAAACGTAAGTACGCTGATGCTCAACGGAGAAAAAGAGCAGTTCGAGACCGCAAAAAAATCCGGAAGAAAAGCCGGAGTAGAACTGCTGCTGACTAGCGCCAGGGAAATTGGCATAGAAGAAGATAATTTGGGAGAGGTCATAAGGCAGGTCAAATCCGCCAAAGAAAACGCACACGGGGCAAAGAAAGAGCCTGAAGAAAATGGCGGCAAGCGGAACGCGGAGCCGGCTGCGATGCAAGGCGGCAGGAACAGCGACGATAATAAAGACCCCGGTAAAGGGAAAAGCGGCGACGTCTCCAAAGACAACAGCGGAAACAATAAGGAAAACGGCAGGGAAAACGATAATAGCGATAACGGGAAAAAAGATAAGGATAAGGGCCCCAAAGACTCCGGCCAAGGGAATAAAGATAAAGACAAGGGCAAAGGTAAGGGTCCCAAAGACCCCGGCCATGGGAATAAGGATAAGGAAGAAGGCAAGCACGGCCGCGGCGGGGGACGGCATGATAAGGATAATAAAAGTAAGGGCAGCGGCGAAAACGGAAATGACGGAAATAACGACGGCGGAGCCGGTGACAAAGACAAAGGTAAGGACAAAGATAAAGGCAAAGGCGATAACGGAAACGACAAAGACAACAAAAGAGACAATGATAAGGATAACCCCAATAAAGGAAACGACGAAGTAAAGGAAGATAAGGACAAGGATAAAGATAAAAGCGATAAGGGAAACGAAAACAATAAGGACAAAGATAACCCCAATAAAGGAAACGATAAAGATAAAGAAGATAAGGGCAAGGATAAAGATAAAGGAAACGATAAGGGAAAAGACAAAGGCGATAAAGGGAACGGTAAGGATAAGGACAAAGGCAACAAATAAAGCAATACATTGAGCGGGAATGATATATTTAAAGAATGAAGAATGCGCAGGGATAATGCAAATAGTGCAGGCGCAATAACTGTTGAATTCGTGAAGCTTCAGCCGGTATTACATGCAACGCGGACTTAAGCTGGCGTATAGAATAATAGTATGGTTTTTATAACATCATTCAGAGAAACGGAAGATGAAAGGCCTTTAAAAGAGATTATTCGTAAAGGGGATTAACAGCAAATATTGCACTTATGCTCACAGTACCAGCGTTCCTTCAGGGGCGCGTTGCCTCCGTTAAAAAGCGCGCCCCCGGGAAC
>JAEZIZ010000074.1 GCA_023415915.1 Bacillota bacterium
TGATAGAGGAAGCGAACCAGAAAAAGACTTTTAAGAGTATGGGCAGGGCGGTGGCGGCTTCGGCGGGGCTTGGCATAGTAAACTTCTTCTACGCGGTATGCGTAGTAGGCGTCGGCTATATCGTGATAGCGTCGCTGTATATAGCGGTGTGCAGCGTGGGGCTGGCGTCGGCGGCAACGATTATACTCTCGCTGATAAGCTTAGGGACGTTCAGCCTGCCGGGGGCGCTGTTTTGCATATTTGCCGGCATAGCGCTCGCAGCGCTTTCCGTGCTCGGGTTTATAGGCATAATGAAGTTCGCGGGGCTGTTCGCGAAGGGAAATATGCGTTTTTTGAACATGACAAGAAGGGGTATAAGAGGAGGGCTCGAAGATGAGCAGAACTAAGAAATTAGTCATCATATTTTCCTGCATTTTTGCAGTGGCCGCTATAGGCGTGGGTATAACGCTCGGTATATTCTACGGAAGCGGCAATTCAGATTTTGGCGCAATATTCGGCGGAAGCAACGTTAATATCAGCGAGAAAGAAGATCTGGACATGAGCGGTGTAAAGACGCTGTGGGTAGAATGCGCTTCGGCGGATATCCACTTCGTCGAAGCGGACAAGTCGAGCGTCACGCTCAACGGGATCGTATTATCTCCTTTAAAGCAGAAACCGCATCTTACTGTAAGCAAGCAGGGCGAAACGCTGAACATAAAGGTAGAGCAGGATATCTTCACGTTCAGCCTGTACAGCAACCTCAAACTGACGGTGTATCTGCCGGGTGATAATAGTCTTGACGCTAAAGTAGTCTGCAGCTCGGGCGATATAGATATGTCGGGCATGCAATTCGGCGATCTCACGGTGTCACGGTCAAGCGGCAATTTAAAGATAGAAAACTGCAAGGCTGCAATGCTCGACAGCGACGCGTCGACCGGCGATACGTTTATAACATCGTCTTCTATAAGCAGCATCGACACGCTCTGTCATTCGGGCAACACGACGATAAAGAACACCGCGGGTTCCGTCAAGGTGCGCTCAACATCGGGCGATATCGACGTCGTGGGCGCCGAGGGCGCTATAGATATAGGCTGCACGACGGGCGACATCTCCTTAGACATGGCAGGCCGCAATATCGGGCCCGTTACGGTAAATATGACAAGCGGCGATTTAAGGTTTTTCGTGCCGAAGGACGCCGCGTTTGACTTAAAGGCAAACGTTACGTCGGGGGATATAACGAGCGATCTTCCTGTTACCGTATCCGGCGCGCTGCCCGATTCGTTTGTGGGCGAGAGCATATCGGGTTCGTGCAACGGGGGAGGCAAAATGGTAAGCCTCTCGTCGACTGCGGGCGATATAAGCATAATAGGAAAATAGGCGAAAGGTATTTATAAATCGCAGCAATGGGAATATAATGGAGGCGAAAGGAGCCGCCTCCATGTTCTTCATAGGCATATTCGGAGTAGAGAACAAAGAGAAGGATATAAAGACGTTTGCCTCTGTTGTCTGCCCGGACTGCGGCAGGATGACGGCGGCTTACCTTTTCATGCGCTATACGTATTTTCATATATTCTTCATACCTGTTTTCAAGTGGAACAAGCGGTATTTCGTGCGGCTGCGCTGCTGCGGCGCGCTGTATGAAGCACCCAAAGAGTACGCACAGGTTTTAAAGAGCGCCGATACTGTGGACTTTTCGAAGCTTGAAAAGGTCTCGGGCGGGTTCAACGAATCCTATTATGCCGTCTGCCCGAAATGCGGTAAGCGCTTCGATAAAAGCTTCCCGTACTGCCCTTACTGCGGGGCAAAGCAATAATTAAAGTAATATAAGGAGGGTTATAGATGAACGTCAAAAAAGCGGCAGTCATAGTACTGGTTATTTGTATTATATTTATTGCTGGAATTGTCTTTATATCGCTTAATGCTGACGTCTCAAACTGGTTCGGGTTCCGCTGGGGCCGCAGCTTCGGAGGCAGCCGCGTAGACATCGATGAGAGCGCGAAGCTCGACTTAAGCGGTATGGGTGAGGTCTTCGTTTCGCTGCCTATGGGAAACGTTACGGTTGAGACGGGCGAGCCGGGGGTAACACTTAAAGGCTACATAAACGTCGCGGAGAAAAAGGACAAATACCTGAACGTCATAAAAGAGGGCGGCAAACTCAGCGTAGAGTTCGACCCGGGCAATCTCCCGCTCATTCAGGATAGCAACATAAGGATGACGGTACGCCTGCCGCAGCAGCTTGCGGCGGACCTTAAAGTTACCAACTCGGCGGGAGACATCAACGTAGCCGCGATTTACGGTAAAAAAGTTACGTTAAATAACGCGAGCGGAAATATAAAGCTTACCGGCTGCAAAGGCGGCGCGCTGAGCTGCAGCCTCTCGTCCGGGAACATAACGGCAAGCGCTTGCGATTTTACGGGCGTCGACGCGGACTGCACGTCGGGCAACGTGAGCATAGAAAACGTAAGCGGGCCTATAGATGTACGCAACACGTCGGGAAACATAGACATAACCGCCGTTTCGGGAACGATAGAAGCTGGCAATGCGTCGGGCAATATAGACATCAGGCTGTCGGGCGAGCAGGTGTCGGGCATAAAAGCCGGGGTTTCCAGCGGAAATATAACGCTGCGCCTTAATCCCGCAGCAGCGTTTGAGCTCAATGCGAGCACGTCTGCGGGCAACGTGGGCTGCGATTTCGACATACTGGTGAGCGGCGGCATAGACCGCGGCAGCTTAAAAGGCAGCTGCAACGGCGGGGGAGAGCTTGTAAAGCTGTCCGTCGATTCGGGCAATATCAACGTATACAAGGGGTAATAGAATTGTTGCAGTGTAAAGTAGGGGCGGCTTTTAGCCGCCCGTTGCTTTTCATTCCTCGCTGTTGCGCTCTATATGCCTTACAAGCCCTTCGACGGCGAGGCGGTACGAATCGAACCCAAGGCCGGAAATCTGCCCTATGCAGCCCGCGGCGGTAACGGACGTGTGCCGGAAATCCTCGCGCCCGGCGATGTTGGATAGATGTACCTCCACGGCGGGCAGACAAACGGCTTTCAGCGCGTCAAGCAACGCTATGCTGTAGTGCGTATAAGCCCCGGGGTTTATCACTATGCCGTCGTACTCATCCCTTGCCTGCTGTATCTTAGTGACTATTTCGCCTTCTATGTTCGACTGCCATACGTCTATTGCCACTCCGAGCTCGCGTGAGAGCGCGTCCAGCGAAGCGACGAGCGCATTATAGTCGCTTTTGCCGTATACTTCCGGCTCCCTTATGCCCAGCAGATTGATGTTGGGCCCGTTTATCACGAGTATTTTCATCACATATCCTCCAAAGCTTCTATTATCTCCCGAGCACAGACCTCCGCGCCGGACGAGTTATCGGTTATTATATCGGCGTATTTAACATACAACCCGTGCCTTTGTCTATAAAGCCCGGCGATGGCGTCTTTGCCTCCCGCGAGCAGCGGCCGCCCCGAAGTATCGGTATCTTTAAGCAGTGCCTCAAGCGGCCGGTCGAGAAACACCACGGTGCCCGTTTCCTTAAGCGCGTCGATATTGCGCCCGTCAAGTATTATGCCCCCGCCTGTGGATATCACGGCGCCGTGGGCCGCTGCGGCCTTCTTTGCCGCTTCGCGCTCGTATGACCTGAACGCTTCTTCGCCCTCGGCATTGAATATATCGGGTATCGGGCCGTGCTCCTGCTCCACCATAGCGTCAGTGTCTATAAACTCCATGCCGAGCCTTTCTGCAAGCAGCCTGCCCACCGTCGTTTTCCCGCTGCCCGGCATGCCTATCAACACTATGTTAGGCTTATAAACGACGCGGAGCATATACTTATAAACGCTGTCGTATATATCGCAGCCGTATATTTGTCCGTTCCATATCTCCTGAGCCTTGACTGCTTGCGCGCACAGCATACCTAAGCCGTTTACGGCTTTTATGCCAAAAGTCTGCGCCTTCGAAAGCAGTTTCGTTTCAGCCGGGTTATATACGAGGTCCACGACGCTGCCGCACTTTTCAATCACGCTCTCGTTAACGGGGCAGCCGTCCGTATGGGGCGACATGCCGACGGGCGTAGTGTTTATAAGCACGTCTATGCTGCCGAGCCTGTCGAGCGCTTCGTAGCTTACCGCTCCGGGTACGTCCGCTTTCTCCGGCGAGCGGCTTGCCGCAATTACGCGCTGCGCTCCCATATCCCGTGCGAGCTTCAGCGCGCACCGCGCCGCGCCGCCGGTGCCGAGTACCACGACGCTTTTTCCTGCTATCGCGATATCCGACGAATCGAGCAGCGTCTTTAAACCGAAGTAATCGGTGTTATACCCCAGCCGCCTGCCGCCTTTGAACATTACCGTGTTCACCGAGCCTATCGCTTCGGCTTCGGGGGACAGTTCATTAAGGTGCTTCATTACCTCCGTCTTGTAAGGTATCGTTACGTTTATGCCGATATAGCCTTCACGCTCGAGCCTATTAAGAAGCGCCTCTATACCGTCCCGCCGCGACTCAAAAAGTTCGTAGCTCCCTGCGATGCCCGACATCCGCCAGAACTTTTGATGAATGGCGGGCGACAGGCTGTGCGACAGCTTTTCGCCCAGCAGCCCCGCTTTCATATAGCGGTTTGGAAAAGGCCGTGAGGTTGGGTTAGTCATGGCAATACCGCCTCGCGCTTGTAGCTGCCGAGGTATATATAGTCCGCGGCGGCTTTCTTTAAGCTGTCTATCGCCTCAGCTATGCCTTTGTCGTGTATGCTGCCCTCAAAGTCGAGATGGAACATGTACTCAAACGGCTTATCCTTTATCGGGCGGGACTCGAGCTTCAGTATGTTGACGCCGCCTTTCTGCAGTATGCTTAATATCTCGCACAGCGAGCCCGGCCTGTGCTCCACCATGAACACTATGCTCGTCTTGTCGCACTCTTCGCTTTCGCAGGGCTGCTTTGCTACCGCCACGAACCGCGTGCAGTTGCCGTCGCTGTTCTGTATGTTTTCTGCCAGCACTTCAAGGCCGTAGATTTGTGCGG
>JAEZIZ010000113.1 GCA_023415915.1 Bacillota bacterium
ATGGACTTAAGCAATATACAGCCCGTTCTGTCGCATGACGCCGGAATTATTGCTTCGACGGCGTTTGACCAGTTAATGTTCCCGTTCGCTGAAACGGTGCTTTTTCTTGGCGTCGCCGGCGCAGTAAAAAAGGCCGACGGCGTGCGCGGCATGTATATACTTGGCACAGTATTTGGCGCGCTGTTGCTGCTAACGGTCTTAGTACGCAACATAGCGCTGATCGGCGTCCCGATGTCGAAGGCGGAATATTTTCCGTCGTACAGCGCGATAAGGATAATAAGCATAGGCGAAGTATTTACGCGCGTGGAGGGCCTGATATCCACCAACTTCATACTGACGGCGCTCACGAAGGCCGCGCTCTGCCTGCTCGTCGCAGCAAAGGGGGCTTCGTCTCTGTTCGGCGTCAAAGACTACAAAAAGCTTGTAATGCCGGTAGCACTGTTTTCTCTGGCGATCTCGGCCATAGTCTATAAAGACGTAATGGAGATGTTCGAGTTCTTTAAAATCTACACGTATTACGGCCTGCCTTTTGAGGTGGTAATACCTCTGATAGTATGGATAAAGGCGGAGATCAGGTCTCGCAAATCAAAGAGCGCGTAATGCGCTTATTTACCCGTCTTTGCCATAGCGGAGCCGGGTTTCCGCCGTGTTCGCTGAAAGGGTATGCCCGCCGCCGGCTCGACACGTGAGGGTACGTATACTTTCTGAGCACAAGGAGGCTGCGGCCTGTCGCCTGACATATTGAATAAACAAACCTCATAATGATAATAAACGCTTCCATCGCAATGAGGTTTGTTGAATGGATACTGTCGCGATAGTATTTGCGCTGGTCGCGGGCTTTTGCACCGCGCTGGAACAGACGATAAACGCCCGGCTCGGCAGGGAGATAACGCCGGAGCTCGCAACGCTTCACAACCTTTTGGTAGGCGCGCTGTTCATGCTGTTTATTAACGTACTGCGCGGCAATCTTACAAACTATTCAAAAATAACGAAATTAAGCCCTCTTCTTATGATAGGCGGCATATTCGGCGCGCTTATCATCTATCTTTCTTCAAGGTCCATACCCATGATAGGCGTAACGGCGACGTTGACGCTGATAATAGCGGGTCAGCTTGCGTGCGGCATAGTAACCGACGTGTTTTTCAGCGGCATAACGTTCAGCGCGGCAAAGTGGATAGGCATAGCGCTTGTAACGGCGGGGGTATATCTTATTATGAGGCGGTGACGCGTCATCCTCTTTATAAGCGACGCTGTTTGGCGTGAAGTGACGTATGAAGTGTTTCGATAATCGGAATGCACACCCCATATCAAAGCGGGACTCGCGGTTTTACGCACAAGCCCCGCTTCTGGTTATGACCGGGCGGGTACCGGTCACAGTGGCATTATCGCCTGCCTCCGCGGGCAGGGGTTGAGGGGCCCCAAAACTTATGATTCCGTTATTATACTTTCGGCGTACCGACGCATTGATATCTGCGGCGTGCCGCATCAATCAAACGCTCCCCTGCATTGGAATGATTGCTTTAAAACAGGTTTTATAGAAAGCTTGGGGCCCCAAATATTATACTTTTTTCTAGGGCGCGGTGAACGATATCACGTTGCCCGGCTTAATTACCTAATGCCCTTCGTAAAGCGCGGATATAGAGAACCAGCACGTCGCGCCGGGAGCATACCCGTTAAGGCCCGTTATGTTGCCGGAATAGCTTATCCTGCGGGCGCGGGCGCTGCGGGCATTGCAAGCGATATCGCGTTGCCCGCCTTTTTTACGCCGTCCTTGTAAAGCACCGTTATCGAGAAATAGCACGTCTGGCCCGGAGAGAACGAGCCTAGCTTGCTCACGTTGAAGCTCTTTGAAGTACATTCGCGGTCGGTTATGTAGTAAAGGTAACCGTCGCCCGGATAGCTGGGACTGGGGTTGGAGAACGAGGCCACCACCTTGTACCCTTCAAACCTGTCGTCGCCTATGCGCTCCCAGCTAAGCGATATAGTGCTGTCCGTTATGCTGCCGCTCACCGACGACGCCGCGTACTCTCCCGCGGGCTGCGTGGGCGCGCTTGCAGGATTCTCCGTAGGCGCGGGCTCTGTCGTCTTGTGGGGAACCTTGAGCTTTACGGCGTTGCCCGCTATCGCGCTGCCGTCCTTAAACAGGTACGTCACGCTGAAGTAGTATTCCGCGCCGCCCTTGAGGCCGTAGCTGCCCGCCGAAATCGAGAGGCTCGTTTTGTCCCTGTCGGTTATATACTTTATGTAGCCGTCGTCGGGATATTTGGGGTTAGGGTTCATCTTTGACGCGACTATCTTATAGCCCTGGAAATTATCCGCCGTCTCGGCAGTCCATGAAAGCACTATCCTATCGCCCGACGTCTTGCCGCTTACCGTATGCGCGGGCGTATCGTCTGCCGCTTTTGCGGGGCCGGGCGGCTGCGTATTTACGGTATCGGGCTCTTTGGAGGCTTTTGGCTTCTCTTCCTCCGCGGGCATTGTCGCGGACACTATGTTGCTGCACTTCACTATATCGCCGTAATGCGCGTATATCGCGAAATACTTCGTCTCACCCGGCTTAAGAGAGGTTACCTTATACGCCGTATCGGGCTCCCCGTACGCGTAAAATTCTATTTTCTTTATCTCGCCGGCTTTCATGGACTTCACCTCTTGCTCGGTATCGCCCATCGCTATGCCGTATACCACCTTGCTGGCGTATCCCATCTTTTCAAAATCGAGTTTCTCCCACGAAAGCTTCACGCCGTCTTTGGCGGCTTGCTTCGAAAGGAAGGGGGCGCAGTATTTGGGCTCGTTTACGTTCTGCACCTGCTGCTGCACTTCGTCCACCTTCTCGCCGCCCTTAACTTCCACGCCGTCCGCCATCTGAGCGAGCTTTAGCAGCCCCGGCGAAACTTTAAGCTCGTTTGCGGCCTCGAAGTCCTCAAGGCTGCCCGATACTATGAGCAGCTCTATCATGTCGCCGAAGTCCGCTTCGAGGCGCGACTGCAGGCTGGAAAGCGTGCCGCTTACCCTCGCGCCGTCAGCAGTGAAGCAGCCTATCAGCACATACCGCTCTCCCCCGTCGAAGTAGCCTAAGTCCTTTACCGCCGCTACTATCTCGTGAATGGCGTCGGCAATGGGCTTGCCTACGCAGTCTAGCTTTTTAACCACCGCGTCCGCGTCGCCGTTCTGTCCGGCAACGCCCGTCACTATGTCGTCGCCGTCCACCTGCACGCGCACGCTGGGATTAACGTCCACCGTATAATACGCGACGAGCTCCGGCTGCTGCGTCACTACTTTGGGGAACAGCGACGCGCCTATGAGCACTCCCAACAGCAGCACCGCCGCCGCTGGCACGGCTATCATTGCGCCCTTTTTAACTTTTTTTAGCGCCTCGCGCTTTGCGCGCATCCTTGCCTGCTCTTCCTCGCAGCGCTTTTTAGAGCGCGTAATCACGTCTTCGTCGGGCGTTATTTCTTTAAGCGCTATATCCTCAAGGTATTTATCTATGTCAAACATAAAGTTCACTCTCCAATTCAGCTTTCAGCCGTTTCTTGGCGGCCGAGATGCGCGACTTTACGGTGCCTTCGGGCACGTTAATGGCTATCGCTATCTGCGAATACTTCATGTGCTCGTAGTAGTACAGCACGACGGGCACTTTGAGCCGTTCGGGCAGCTTGTGTATGTTGGCTATAAGCAGCGCCTGTATGTGTTTGCGCTCGTACTGCTCCTCCGTCGTTTCTCCGCTCGCCGCGCGCGTCATTATAAAATCCTTTGCGCTCGTAGACCCGAACTCCTCCGCAACATGCTTCCTGCGCCGAGCCGCCTGCCTGCGGTTGTCGCGGAACTGGTTGAGCGCTATCTTGTAAAGCCACAGCCTGAAGTTGTCGTTCCTGTATTTAGGCGCGTTCTTTACGGCCTTTACCCACGTCTGCTGGAACAGGTCGTCGGCGTCGTGGCGGCTCCATGTGAGCCGGTAGCAGAAATTATAGAGCTCGTTCTTGTAAGCTTCAACGAGTGTGCTCATCGCCTCTGCGTCTCCTTCTATAAAAAGTTCATATACATTCTCCAACACGCTGCTTCTCCTTTCCAACCTTATAACGGCGCACATGCAAAAAAGTTCATATTATTACACAAATTTTTTATATTTGGTTTATTATCACCTATTATTATGTCATTTCGTGAAACACAAAGTATGCGGATATCAGAAAGAATGGACTTAATATATATAACCCCGCTTATTATACACAAACAGAAGCTGTAAAAACACCTTAAATTTATCGCTGAAAGACGACATATGATGGGTTTTGCGATTGGAGGCGGGCGTTCAAAGGACGCCCCTACCCTGCGGCTTTGCCGGCTTTGCAGCAAAAAAAGAACGCTTTGGGGCGTTCCTTTTTTCAACGGCGCATACGCAGGTTGGGGGTAGCAACCGCCCGTGGACTACGGGCCAGGGGCGCAGCACCGCTGTGAACTTGTTGTACTTATATTATCGGTATGCTAACGGAAAACTTAACAACAAATTCGTTACTTTTTGCATAAATTCAAAAAACGCGACCAAAAAAGACTGTGTTTTGTACACAGCCCTTTTTGGAAGGTAAACCGGTTCGGGGTTTTAATCATACTGAACTAAACCACGCGCTTAAGTCCGCTGCGGGCTTTTTTTAAGTCGCGCTTTGTCTTTTCCTTTGAGTCCTGCGCGTTCTTATGCGAATTCAGCTTTATCTCTGAGCGCAGATATTCGCTTAAACCCTCGCTTTTACAGTACATTTTCAATTCATCGTACATATGGTACCTCCTTTGCGCGTAACGGTCTAATTGACATTTGGGTATTACGTGCTTATACTCATATTATATGCGATAGTTTGTAATTGTCAATACTTATTTTGGTGGTTACAGGATGGAATTTCCGTTCACGGAGCTGCTCAACAGCAATCGAGGCGGCGGCGACAAACTGAATGACACGGCATGGATTACAGGCTTCCTTAAACGATGGGGCCTTAAAGTCGGCGCGCCTTCCGCCGAGGATATCGAGCGTCTTAAAACGCTGAGGCAGGCGATGGCAAACATAGTGGACGCGCTGACCGCCGGCCGCGGCCCCGACGAGGACGACATGCGCGAGGTGATAAGCGCTCTTGCGGGCTCTCACATGACGTTTGCGCTGACGGCTCCGGCGGGCGAATGGCAGCTTTCCCTTCAGCCCGTAAAAAAGGACTGGGACTGGGCGCTGCACGAGATAGCGGCCTCGTTTGC
>JAEZIZ010000021.1 GCA_023415915.1 Bacillota bacterium
TCGGCCTCCGCCTCGACGACCTTCGCCCTCATCTCCTGCACGGCAGCCTTCATCTCCTGCTCTCTCGCTATAGCCATCGCGCGCCGTTCCTCGGCTTTTGCCTGCGCTATCTTCTTGTCGGCCTGCGCCTGGTCTATCTGCAGCTGTGCGCCTATGTTGCGTCCTACGTCCACGTCCGCTATGTCTATCGAAAGTATCTCAAAAGCCGTTCCCGCGTCAAGGCCTTTTGCGAGCACCGTCCTCGATATGAGGTCGGGGTTTTCGAGCACCTGCTTGTGCGTATCCGCCGAGCCAACCGTCGTTACTATGCCTTCGCCCACGCGCGCTATAACCGTTTCCTCGCCCGCGCCGCCGACCAGCCTGTCGATATTGGTGCGCACCGTCACTCTCGCCTTGGCGCGCAGCTCTATGCCGTCCTTGGCTATTGCCGCTACTACCGGCGTTTCTATTACCTTCGGGTTGACGCTCATCTTTACCGCTGTCAGCACGTCCCTGCCCGCAAGGTCTATCGCGGTAGCTTTCTTGAAGTCGAGCGGTATGTCCGCTTTCTGAGCGGCTATTAGCGCGTCGACTACCCTGTCCACGTTGCCGCCTGCGAGATAATGCTGCTCGAGCATGTCGGTAGTCATGCCTATGCCGGCCTTAATGGCCTTAATCAGCGGGTTTACGATATGCGCGGGTATTATCTTCCTTAATCTCATGCCGACGAGCGAGGATATCTTAAGCTTTACGCCCGCGGCCCTCGCGGCTATCCACAGGCGGACGGGTACGAAACTGAAAAAGAACACTAGAAAGATGAACGCCGCCACAATAATGACAATAAGCAGCCACAATTCCATACTAAACACTCCTTTTAATTTATATATGTTATGCACAAAGCATTTGCATACTCTATTTTTCGGCCGGCGGCTCCAAGAATTCGCGGGCGGCTTCGCGCAGGCCCTGCTCCGTATACGGTCCGTTTACGGAGGCGACGAATTCATTGGGGTCTTTGCCCGATAGGTCTATCGCCGCGGCAATACGGAATTCTAAAGGCATGCCCTTATCTTTAGCGGCAATCAGCGCGTCGACAACTCTTACGGGACGGCCCCTTGTCAGCGCGAGCGTTTCAAGCATATCGGACGTAAGCTCAATACCCGCCTGCTTTACCTTTATAAGCAGCGATACGATGCTCGCCGGGTTGGTTTTGCGTATTTTCATGCCCACTATCTTTGAAAGCTTTATGTCAACGCCCGCAGCCCTTGCCTTACGCCGCAGCTTTATGTATGGCAGAAACCGCAGAATTCCTGTCAGTACGATAACAACCATTACGGTGACGAATATGATAAGACCTGTGTTCATTCGCTTTGTTCTTTCTTCAGCGCTGATATGTCCATGTTCTCGGCTTGCATCCTCAAGCGGTAGAAAAATTTGAGCCACTCCGGCTGCCCGGCTGCCGCCGGCAGCAGCTTTTCCAGCGTCCGCCTGCCTGTTCTTTTATCCAAAACTGCAAACATCCTCACTATCGCGTCGTCGGAATTAAGGCTTTGTTCTATGCTTTGATTGTCATATTTATAAAAGGCGCTGTAAAACGCATACTGGTCGAAGCCTGCTTTTTCATGCGTATCCATATTGATCTCGTCCCAGCTCTTTTCATTGAATTCGCACCGGGGGCGATCCGTATACATTAGCTTTGCCCATTTAAAGAAATCGGAACGAAGCACTTCTCTGCCGTCCACTCTTACTGCCACTCCGCCCTCGCAATCGTGCGTTTTCCGATACCGCGTGGCGAAATATTTAACCCGCCCCCTTAAAGAAAGGCAAAGGTTCTCCTGTTCCAGCTTTTTGCGCATGGCGCTCCATGAAATACCCACTTATATGCCTCGGTGAAATTATACATCCAGATCGCTGCCGGAAACGCCGGCATGCGATTCTTTATCGATACTATGCGCTTTGCGTACGACTATACGCCGCCCCGCCACCTCAGTAACCTCGACATCGGCGTCTTTTGGCAGGAACTCGCCTTCCGTTACGACGTCCACCTTTTCGCCGTCAAACTCCGCTATGCCGGCGGGGCGCAGCACCGTAACGCTTTTGCCTGTTTTACCAAGCAGCCGCGAGTAGTCGGCGTTGGATACATAGCCCTCGTTTCTGTCCGCCGAGTTCTTGAGCACTATAGAGGATTTGTATATCCTTCCTTTTTTGAAGCTTCGCAGAATAAGGAGCAGAAACAGCGCGATTATTGCGCCTATAATAACAATCATAATAAGGGCTTCCGTTATCGAAGTTGCCTGGAATACGATGCAAAGTATCAGCGCTATCAGCCCCAGCCCGCCGAATATGCCGAAACCCGGCAGGAACATCTCTATCGCCAGCAGCAATATGCCTGCGGCGAACAGCACTATGGTGATTGTATGTATCGTTTCAAAAAGCATGATTGACCTCCAAACGTTAAAAACGGCATTAAATTACGAACAGTGTGCGTCGTACAAAAGTCAAAATAAGGTGAATCATATAATAAGTATAACATAAGAGAAGCAAATATACCAAAGAATAATTATCGATACTAAGGTTTACCTTGCATGAGCAAAGAGGCAAGGCATTAATATAATTGTATGACGAGTTTTTATATAAACGGATGCCAATAATATAGTGAATAAGGGCTTTTAGCGCCGCCCCCGAAACTTGACAACAAACGGATATAACGGATAGAATTACAACTGGGGTATATTATCGGGGTGGTAACCGTGTCCCTTAAGATAGCTGAAAGAGGGGGCAACTTTTCGAGGAGTATAATATGACAGGTGCAAACTCGCCGCACAGCCTGAAAATCGAAGACGTATACAAAGAGCATTCAACGGGAACCCACGGACTTGATTCAGAAGGCGTAATAAAAGCGCGTGAGAAATGGGGCAGCAACGCTCTGGACGAGGGGCGAAAGAAGACGTTTTTTGGGATACTGCTCGATCAGCTCAAAAACCTGATGCTTATAGTGCTGTTCGGCGCGGCTCTCGTAAGCCTGATACTCGAAGGATTCAACGCGGATTTCATAATAATTATCGCCGTAATACTGTTGAACGCTTTGATGGGAGCGGTGCAGGAGAGCAAGGCAATGAACGCTCTTGACGCGCTTAAAAAGATGTCCGCACCGTTTGCGAATGTAATAAGGGACGGTAAGCCTTTGTCCGTTAAAGCTTCTGAGCTCGTGCCGGGCGATATCGTGCTGCTCGCAGCGGGCGACAGCGTGCCCGCCGATATACGGCTCACGACGTCTGCGCTTTTGAAGGTAGACGAAGCGATGCTGACGGGCGAATCGCTGCCTGTCGAGAAGGACGCGTCGGCCGTGCTGCCGGAGGATACTCCGCTCGCGGAGCGGGTGAATATGGTATACTCGGGCACTAACGTAACGTACGGCCGCGGGCAGGGTATAGTCTGTTATACCGGCATGCGCACCGAGATAGGAAAGATAGCGGGAGCGCTGAAAGAGGCAAAGGAGGGCGATACGCCGCTGCAGAAGCGCATGGACTCGCTCTCAAAGCTGCTCTCTATAGCTGTGCTCGTTATTGCCGCGGTGATATTTGCCGTGGGCGTACTAACCGGCAGGTCCGCCGTAGACATGTTCCTCGTGGCTGTCAGCCTCGCGGTGGCGGCGATACCCGAAGGGCTCGCTACCGTCGTTACGCTGCAGCTCACTATGGGCGTGCAGAAGATGTCAAGGCGCGGCGCTATTGTGCGCAAGCTGCCCGCGGTGGAGACGCTTGGGTGCACCAACGTAATATGTTCCGACAAGACGGGTACGCTTACGCAGAACAGTATGAGCGTGCTTAAAGCGTATTACAACGGGCGCGAATACGCCGCGGACGCGGTGGAAGAAAGCGCGGAGCTAACGCTGATTGATCGCGTGTTTTTACTGTGCAACGATACGCAGGTTGCGGCGGAGGAAGGCCGCAGACGGCTCATTGGCGACCCGACCGAAACGGCGCTATATGCTTTTGCCGCTGCAAGGCTCGAGCCGGACGCAGCCTTGAAGGAGTTTGAGCGCGTGCTCGAGATACCTTTTGACTCGGAGCGCAAGCTTATGAGCACCGTAAACGGCAGCGACAAATATAATCTGTACGTTAAGGGTGCTCCCGACGCGCTGATAGAAAGATGCACGGGCATATCGATAGACGGCAAGGTATCAGCGCTTGACGACAATACGAAAGCGCAGCTGCAGGCGGCTAATGAAAAGATGGCAGGCGAGGCGCTGCGCGTGATAGCGGCGGCTTATAAGCCGTTTGACAAAAAGCCCGAATACATAGACGGACTCGAAGAAAACCTTATATTCGTAGGTCTCGCGGGCATGATGGACCCGCCGAGGCCGGAAGCGAAGGACGCAGTAGCCACGTGCAGAAAAGCGGGCATAACGCCAGTGATGATAACGGGCGACCACAAGACCACGGCGACGGCGATAGCGCGCGAGCTCGGCATACTGACAGAGGGCGCGAAGGCGATAACGGGCAGGGAGCTCGACGGTATGGACGACGGGCAGCTCGCTGAAAACATAGACAGCATAAAGGTGTACGCGAGAGTAGCGCCCGAGCATAAGGTGCGCATAGTAAAGGCGTTCCGCTCGCGTGGAAGCGTAGTCTCTATGACGGGCGACGGCGTCAACGACGCTCCGGCATTAAAAGAAGCGGACATTGGCGTTGGTATGGGCATAACAGGTACCGAGGTATCGAAGAACGCGTCGGATATGGTGCTGACTGACGACAACTTCGCGACTATAGTTAAGGCGGTGGAGGAAGGGCGCAGGATATACCGCAATATCAAAAAGGCGGTGCAGTTCCTTTTGTCCACGAACCTCTCGGAAGTGCTGACGCTTTTCGTAGGCACCATGCTTGGATATACGGTGCTGCACCCGGTGCAGATACTCTGGATAAACCTCGTTACGGATACGTTCCCCGCGCTGGCACTCGGCATGGAACCCGCGCCAGCCGATATAATGAACCGGCAGCCGCGCGACTCAAAGCAGAGCTTCTTAAAGGGCATGACCGCGAATCTCGTGACTTTCGGCACGGTGATGACAATAGAGACGCTGCTCATATTCTTTCTGTCGCTGCAGCGGTACGGCAACCCGGAGGTGTCCACCACTATGGCGTTCCTGACCCTCGGGCTTACGCAGCTTTTTCACGCGTTCAACGTGCGCTCTACAACCCGGCCAGTGCTTTCGGATATAGGACGCAACAAGTGGATGTTCGGCGCTATATTGGTTTCCGCGCTGCTTCAGGTGATAGTGGTTGCCGTCGTGCCGCTCGAAGCTTTCTTCAGCGTAGCGCAGCTCAATAGCGAGCAGTGGCTGTTTTCGGTAATCGCGGCGTTCGCAATAATTCCGATATCGGAAATCATAAAGCTTATAAAGCGGACAGTCCGCAAAAGGGTTTAAAAGTGAGCGAATACGGTATGAGGGGCGGCAGAGTATGATAGATTACCACATTCATTCGGATATATCGGGCGACTGCAGCGTACCGATGATGCGCATGGCCGAAGCTGCGCGTCGCAAAGGGCTGAAGGAAATATGTTTTACCGAGCATATCGATCTCGATTTCCCCGGCGATATAGACTTTGTGTTCGACATGGGCGAATACGACGAAGCGTTTGGCGAAACAAAAGCCGCGTTTGAAGATTTGAATATACGCAAAGGCTTGGAAGCGGGGCTTGAGACTGCGACGAAGGACACTATGAGCGCGCTCGTCAGAAAACACAAGCTCGATTACGTGATAGGCTCGAAGCACCTTGTGACGGGGCTTGACCCGTTCGGCAGCGAACTCTGGAAGATGTGCTCCCAGCGCGAGGCGTATGAAGAGTACTTAAAGGAATGCATAGAAAGCGCGAAGGAATGCGGATTTTTTGACGTGTTCGGGCATCTTGGGTATATATCGAAGTTCTGCCCGTTTGAAGATTCGCTTATGCGTTACGCGGACTACGGGGACGCGATAGACGAGCTCTTAAAGATACTCGTGGATAAAGGCAAGGGGCTCGAGGTGAACACTAGCGGTATTAAGGCGACAGGCTCCGTGATGCCCGAAATGCCCATAGTTAAACGCTTCTTTGAGCTGGGCGGAGAGATAGTTACGGTGGGTTCGGACGCGCACGACGAAGCGTCGGTAGGGCGCGCCGCCGAAGAAACGATGCGGCAGCTTGCAGGCATAGGTTTTAAGTATGTATGCGCGTTTGACGCACGGGAGCCGCGCTTTATAACGATTCCCTGACGAGCATAAACAATATTATTTTATCAGGTTCTTTTTCTGTGCCAAATGTCGGGCAGCAGCAGAAGAAGAATAGGGTAAACTTCGAGCCGCCCGATAAGCATATCGAAAGAAAGCACCAGCTTGCTGAAAACGCTGAAAGAAGAAAAATTGCCGGTGGGGCCGACCATGCCAAGGCCGGGGCCTATGTTGTTTATGCTGGTTATGACCGCCGTGGCCGTCGTTTCCATATCGA